>JBDTMS010001033.1:0-1771 GCA_039934195.1 Betaproteobacteria bacterium | reverse complement strand
GACACCGCGCCATCGGGATCCTCATTGGTGCCGGTATCAAGGCCGATGCCGAGCTCGCCTGCCAGTCCGGGACCGCCTACGGTGTCACTGCCGCTATCGGAAAGATCGCTCGGTCCGAGTGCATCCGTGCCGTGACCCTTCGCTATATTTGGTGTCTGTTCGCCGGTTCGGTTCAACGTGCTACTCATCGTCGTCTCCTTTTCTTCCACCTTGGAATGGGTGCTGTACGCAATCCGTGTGCCGATCTGTTTCACCATACAACGCACGCCGCCGAGGATCAAAACGATGGCGCACCCATGCTCGTCCGGCGCTTGATCAGCCGCTCACGCATCGCGCCGCCGACCAGGTACGGCTGCGGATCGGGACACGGCGTCGCCTTGAAAACGCCGGCGTAGCTGCTGCCCGGCTCGTTGCCCTGCAGCCAGCCGTGTTTGCGCTCGAACCATTTGAGACGCGCCAACTCGTCGCCGGTTTCGCGATCGACGAACAGCAGCTCGTGCTGCCAGAAGTACGGCTCGTCCAAATCGAGCTTGCGCATTTGAATGAGCGCGAACGCCTCGTCGGCTGAAACCGCGGCGAGCTGCTTGCGAATGCTGACACCGCCTTCGGCCTCGCAAGCCAGTAAAGTTTCGCGGGCGTTGTAGATCTCGTCGACGAAGGGAAGGACCGCTACTACCGCAGCGATCGGGAGCCACGCCCATCTGCGCACGGCCTGCGGCAGACCATGCGCCACGATGAGGCGGGTGATAAGAGCAACCGCGACCAGATAGGCCAATGCAGCGAAAACGCGAATGAAGCCAGCCAACACGCGCTCCGATTTGATTTCTTAAGTGGACTATTGCGCAAACGTGCTGCGGATATTCTATGTCCGCAACTACTCGAGTCTTGCGTGCCGCTATTGCGACTCTTGCGCGACGTCTCGAAGTCTACGACGTTTCGAATATTACCTGATGCCTCGGATTTTGCGCGACGCCCGAATTCCGTGCGACGCTTGATTTGATACGCTCGAATCTTGCGCGGCCTGAACTCTTGTCCGGTGCCGCTACGAGACGCTCGGCGCACTCGCGATCGGCTCGATCCGTTCCGGCGCGGTGTCGCGCGAGAACAGCTCGGGCGGCGCCGGGCGTTGCGAAAGATCGCTGATCGCCAGAAAAGCTTCGAGCGCCTCCGGCAGCGTGATGCTGCCGACGATCCGATCGAACTTTTGGTGATCGTGCTCGATCGCGAAGCCGCTGCGCCGCGCCGGCGATTTCGTTGCATTGACACGCGCAATTCGACGCCAATTTGCAGTAAACAGATCGGGCGTCCAGGCGGCGATCTCGCTGGCCGGCAAACCCAGCAACTCGGACCAGAGATCGATGCGAAACGCGCGCACCTTCAACGCGGGATCCACCCAGCTCACGTTGAGCTCGGTATCCAGCGCGAAGCTTCTGCCGTTCGCGTTCGCTGAGCCGATGGTTGCGAACACATCGTCGACGATACAAACCTTACTGTGGACGTAGATCTGCGGGCTGCCGAATTCGTGCGTAAGCGACTTTTTGCGCGAAGCGACCCGGGCGACGAGCGAGAAAAATCCGATATCGGCGCCGAGCTCGGCTGTCAGCGCGCGGATGATCTCATTTTGCAGTGCCATCGGCTGCAAAACCATTGGATTGGTGTCGCCTTCTTTGAATTCTTCCGGCGCGATCGGCAAGACCACGATCACTTGCAGCTTGGGCACTTCCTTGCGCCGCTGCAGCAGGAGCGCTTGGATCTGCTTCGAACGAAAATA
>JBDTMS010001032.1:0-1778 GCA_039934195.1 Betaproteobacteria bacterium | reverse complement strand
CAGCGGCACGCCGATCTGCGGCGCCGCCAGCCCTGCGCCGCTCAGCGCGTCCATGGTCTCGTGCATGTCTTCGAGCAGTTGGCCGAGCTCCGCGGTGTCGAACTGCTCCACCTCGCCCGCGCGCCCGAGCAACCGCGGGTCGCCCATCCGCAAAACCGTTCTAACTGCCATCGTTCTCCACCAACTGTTCGAGAATGCGGCGCACGCGCGACAGCGCCACGTTCAAGGTCGCGTTGATATCCCGCATGTGCACGGCGTCTCGGCTCTCGCCGCGCCCCGCCGCATGGTTTGCGACGACCGCGATCGCCGCGTAGCACAGGCCGATTTCGCGAGCCAGCGCCGCTTCCGGCATTCCGGTCATGCCTACCATATCGGCGCCATCGCGCTCGAGCCGGTTGATCTCTGCCGCCGTTTCCAGCCGCGGCCCCTGGGTAGCCGCGTAGACGCCGCCGGCGATGATCTGTTCGCCGCAGCTGGTGGCCGCATCCAGGATCCGCATACGCAGCTGGTCGCAGTACGGCCGGGTAAAGTCGATGTGTACGACCGAACGATCCTCGCCTTCGTACAAGGTGCAGCGCCGGCCCCAGGTGTAGTCGATGATCTGATCCGGCACGGCAATCACGCCGGGTCCGAGATCGTCGCGAATGCCGCCCACGGACGCAACCGACACGACATTTTCAACGCCCTGCGAATGCATCGCCCAAAGATTTGCCCGGTAGTTGACCAGATGCGGCGGAATCGTATGCCCGTGCCCGTGCCGCGCCAGAAACACGATATCGCGCTGTGCGACGACACCGAACACGAGCGGGCCCGACGGCTCGCCGTACGGCGTGCGCACGAGCTGCCGCCGCGTGACCTCCAGATTGGACAGCTTGGTCAGGCCGGTGCCACCGATTACGCCGAGCATCGATTCCCTTATTGTTGGACTGCGTAGATGGCCGGCAGGTTGCGCCAGGCGCCATCGACGTCCATGCCGAATCCGAACACGTAGCGATCGGGCACCGTGACACCGACGAAGTCTGCACGCACCGGTTTGCTGCGGCCGATGGCCTTGTCCGCCAGAACTGCGCTGTAAAATGCACTCGCCCCTTCAGCCAGGATGCGCTCGCGAATCGCGGCCAGCGTGTGACCTTCGTCGAGGATGTCATCGAGGACCAGCACCACGCGCCCGCCCAGGCTTTGGCGCGGCTCGACCTTCCATTGCACGGCGCCGCCCTGCATACCGCCGCGATAGCGGGTTACGTGAATGTAGTCGAACTCTAACGGAAAATGCAGCAGCGGCAGCAGCTGGCCGGTAAACACCACGCCCCCACCCATCACGCTCAGCACCAGTGGCATGCGCCCCGCCATCGCATTGGTGATTTCCTGCGCAACCCGGCGAATCGCGGCGATTGCATCAGCTTCGCTGCAGACCAAATCGGCCTGCCGCAGCACCTTCCAAGCGTCGGCGACGTCGCGCACGCGGCTACAGCACCATCAGCGTTGCAGGGTGCCGCACAGTCCGGCGAGAAATACGCCGAACTCTTGCGAGACTTCGGCGTGCTTCAATGCGTACATGACATTCGCCTGGAGATAACCGAGCTTGGAGCCGCAATCGTAGCGCTGACCTTCGAACTCGTAGCCGAATGCGCCCTCTGATTTGATCAGCGATGCGATCCCGTCGGTGAGCTGAATCTCCCCGCCTGCGCCCGGAATGACGCGCTCGAGAATATCCATCAAGGCGGGGGTGAGAATGTAGCGGCCGACCACCGCGAGATTCGATGGCGCAACATCCGGAT
>JBDTMS010001031.1:0-1778 GCA_039934195.1 Betaproteobacteria bacterium | reverse complement strand
ATAGTAACGTGGGACGTTGATGCTAACTGCGTGTCTTTATTGGTAGGCCACCCGAGACTCGAACTCGGAACCAACGGATTAAGAGTCCGCTGCTCTACCAGTTGAGCTAGTGACCCGAACGAGACGGTGGCGAATTATACCTAAGCGATGCGGTTGCAGTCACCATCCCGATACGATTGGGCCCCGTGATATTCGGCGCGGCGCATCGGCCTACCATCACTTGCGAAGGAACGGCGACCTTAGCAAGCGAGCGACGGCGCATTCGAAACCAACTTCAGAGGAAGCGACCATTGGGACTCTTCGATCAGATCACCGGAGCGCTGGGACAGCAGAGCGGGCTCGGACAACACAGCGGCGAGGGCGCGCAGCACACGGGTGGGATGCAGATGATCCTCGCACTGATCAGCAGTTATCCGGGCGGTGTACAGGGCTTGATTCAGAAACTGATGGCGGGCGGCCTCGCCGAGCACGTGCAGTCGTGGATCGGCAAGGGGGGCAATCTCCCGGTTTCCGCCGAGCAAATTCAAAGTGTGCTCGGCAGCGGCACGCTCGCGGCGCTCGCCAAACAATTCGGCGTCAGCGAAACGGCAGCGGCCGAGAGCGTGTCGCAGGCACTGCCGACCGTGGTCGATCAGGTCACGCCCAACGGCGCCGTCGAAGATGATTTGCTGCAGCAGGGACCTGGGTTGCTGAAGGGCAAACTGTTCGGCTGAGCGTTCGCGCTCACGTAGCTCGATGCAGAAAAAAAACGGGGCGTCGTCGCCCCGTTTTCTCATCCATCGCCGATCGCGGTGGCGCCGCCACAGGACGTCGATTTACATGCTCTTCCAATCGCCCGACTGTTCGAACGCGTAGGCCGCGCGATAAATCGTTTGCTCGTCGTAGTGCTTGCCGACCAGCATCAGGCCGACCGGCAGTCCATCGATCATTCCGCACGGGACTGTCATCGCCGGGTGATGCGATAGATCGAACGGCGCGGTGTTGCCGATCATTTCTAACGCCCGCTGAATGTAGAGCTCGCGCGGCGCGTCCGCGGGCGGAATCGGCGTCGGCTTCATCGGCTGCGTCGGCATTAACAGCAGGTCGGCGTCGTTCAGCGCGGCGTCATAGGCTTCAGTGAGCCGGCGCACTACGTTGATGGATTTTCCGTAGTAGTGGCTGCCGTGGTACTTCTTGATGTAGACGCCGAGCGTGGTTAGCACTTTGGTCGTCTCGGATAGCTCGTTCGCGCGTGCGGTCCAGCCGTGCAGCTTGTCCATCATGCTGGTGACGTAGAGATCCGGGCGCGATAAGCCGTAGCCGTCGCCGAACATCATCGTCTGCGTCACGCCTTCGACGCCGATCGGCGTCCACATCGCGGGGCCGAGCAGATGCAGCGGAATGGACACTTCGGTAACCGTCGCGCCCATCTTGCGCAGCAGGTCGGCGCCTTTGCGCACCTTCACATCGACGGCGGCTTCCGATTCCGGGCGGTCGAAGCCTTCTTTCAGGATGGCGATCTTCATGCCCCTCACGCTGCCTTCCAGGCCCGCCGTATACTTTTGCACCTTCGGCGCGTACTGGCGCGGATCGTAGCCATCCGCTCCCGCAAGCACCTCGAGCATCAGCGCGTTGTCCTTCACCGACTTGGTCATCGGCCCGACGTGATCGATGAAGACTTCGATCGGCATGATGCCGGTGTACGGCACCAATCCGTGCGTTGGCTTCATGCCGTAGATGCCGCACCAGCTCGCGGGCATGCGGATCGAGCCGCCCTGATCGCCGCCGAGCGCCATGTC
>JBDTMS010001030.1:0-1781 GCA_039934195.1 Betaproteobacteria bacterium | reverse complement strand
AATTGTTTCGGTCGGCACCGTGGCCCGTACGGTCACCGAACGGTGGGCGTCCGATACGAGCTCCATTTCGCCGATATAGTTTCCAGCAGCCAAGTACGAGAGCACGACTTCTCGCTCACCGAGTAAGCGAGAGACGGCAACCGAGCCGCGCCGAATCAGATGCAATCCGTCCGCAGCATCGCCTTCGTTAAACAACGAATCGCCGGGAGAATAGCGATGCACTTCGGCATCGTGGATGAGTGCGTCGAGCTCTGCCTCGGAGATCGAAGGGGCGACGTTCATGCGAACCGCGCGCTTGCGCGCGACTGCATCTATTCGGCGGCGGACGGCATCGACGCTGCCAATGAGCTTGAGCATGGTACGGCGAGGCGTTTCGACAACCACGCACTTATCGCCGGCGTGTACGGTGGCCGAACGCCGGCGCCCCGAGAGCAGCCCCATCTCGCCGAAGAAATCTCCTCTGCGCAACGTTACGTGCTTGGCCCCATCCTCCAATTCGACCGAGACTTCGCCATCGATGATGCAAAAGAATGAATTGGAATAGTCGTCCTTCGTGAAAATCACGCGGCGCGATTTCGGCGTGAGAATCTCGCTGTCGAGCATGAGCTCGCGCAACTGCAGCGTGTTGAGCTCTCCCAGCAGCGGCATATTCCGCTGCAGCAGTGCGAGGGCTTGCGACACGTTGCCGACGTGCTTCAAGTCGGCAAACTTCGCCGCGAGCAGCGGCTCGTCGGCGGGATCGATGTGCAGACCCAGAATATGGGCGATGACTTCATAACCGTGATTCAGCGCCTGCTTGATGAGGGGCACGCCGCCCAGCATGCCGATCACGTAAATGCCCGGCACATTGGATTCGTAGCTGTCGGACAATAGCGGCGTCGTGTCGGGGTCGTCGCTGGAGAAGCGAATGCCCAAGCTTTCTACGAGCTCGCGCGGCGGCGTTGCACCCAGGCGCGCAATCACGCGATCGCAGGCGATCGACTCCTCGCCCGGACCGATTTGCAGCAGCACCTCGAGCTTGCCTGCCTTGCCGCCGCCTTCGATGCGCAGCGGCTGCGCGCTGTAACGGCATTCGAGCCGCTTGCTCTGAATGGCTTCGAGCACCGCATCCAGATTGCCTTGTCTGCAGCGCGCGAATTCTTCACTGCGGTTGGCGATGATCACGCGGTTGTTGCGTGCGAGCGCAAGCGCGTTTTCTACCGCCGGATCGCCGGCACCGATAACGACGATCGTCTGATTGGCATACGCGTCCGGGTCGTCCAGTTGATACTGCACGCGCTCGCCATCGTCGCCCGGAATGCCGAGCTTGCGCAGGTTGCCTTGCGTCCCGATGGACAACACGACGTGCTCGGCTTCGATCACGCGCCCGTCGGCGGTCAGCAACTTGAAGTTGCCGCGCCGGCCGCGGATCTGCGTGAGTTGCGCGTTGAGTTGCAAATTGACGCGGTACTTGCGCACATCTGCATACCACTGCGCCAATATTTCCTCGCGCTTGCCGGCGGCGAACGGCAGCGGACTGCGCAAAGGCAGCACCGCGGGTTCCGCCATGACGTGCTTGCCCTTCTGGTACCGGTAGATCGTGTTGGCGGGACGACTGCTCGCTTCGAGCAGCACGTGCGACATGCGAAGCTGTGCGGCGCGCGCCGCACAGGACAGTCCGGCCGGACCGGCGCCGACGATGGCCACGGTGAAGCGCTTGGTCATCGTTGTGCTGCTGCGTGTACAGCCGCGCGCACTTCGCGCAGCGCGGCTTGAAACGCACCGGGTCGAAAGCCTTCGTC
>JBDTMS010001029.1:0-1781 GCA_039934195.1 Betaproteobacteria bacterium | reverse complement strand
GACACCATGTTGATGATGGCGCCGGGAATAAAGAACGGAGAAATTTTGCGGGGACCGCTTTCCATCAAGATGCGATGGGTGTCCTCGATCATCGGCAGGCCGCCGATGCCTGAGCCGATGTTGACGCCGTAGCGCTCGGCGTTTTCCGGCTTCGGCGAAATACCGGCATCGCCCAGCGCCTCGACTGCGGCGGCCATCCCATAGTGGATGAATACGTCGACGCGGCGGGCTTCCTTCGCGGACAACACGGTGCCCACGTCGAAGCCTTTCACTTCGCCGGCAATCTGCGCCGCGAACGGAGTCGGGTCGAAGCGGGTGATCCGAGCGATTCCGGATTTTCCCGCGACGATGTTCGACCAGGACTGCTTTGCGCTGTTACCGACTGGGCAAACAGCACCCAACCCGGTAACCACTACTCTGCGTTTTGCCAACTCGTCTCCGCAGTTGCGTCTTCGGGCGGCTACTGCTTGAGATGCGAATTGATGTAGTCGACCGCTTGCTGCACCGATGTGATCTTTTCCGCCTCCTCATCCGGGATCTCGCACTCGAACTCTTCCTCCAACGCCATGACCAGCTCGACGGTGTCGAGCGAATCGGCACCAAGATCGTCGACGAACGTGGATTCGGACTTCACGTCCGCCTCGTTTACGCCCAGCTGTTCGGCCACGATTTTCTTTACGCGTTGCTCAATGGTTTCCATCAAGTTCCCTTCCTGGTTACGAGATTGGTGGCGACGGACGATGCCAGTAGATATCGGAGAAGCCACCGTCCTGCCGGCATCGTTGTAGCTTTTGTAGTTTTTTGCGCCGTTAAGACAAACCAATATTTTAGCAAATTTGACAACCCAAGGTGCTACGCACTGACGCACCGCCTTTTCAGCAGATCACTTCCACTACCGCATCAACATCCCGCCGTTGACGTCCAAGGTTGCACCGGTGATATATCCAGCCAGCGGCGACGCGAGGAACGCCACTGCGGCGGCTACTTCTTCCGGCTGCCCGAAACGCTTGAGCGGAATAAATTCCAAGGCGCCCGTGCGCTGCGCATCGGGTAGAACACGAGTGAGATCGGTGTCGATGAAGCCGGGCGCGACACAGTTGACCGTGATGTTGCGGCTGGCAATCTCGCGCGCAAGCGCCTTGGAAAAACCCACCACGCCTGCCTTCGCAGCCGAATAATTGGTCTGCCCCGCGTTGCCCATTTCGCCCGACACCGAAACGATGTTGATGATACGTCCTTCGCGCGACCGCACCATGTCACGCACGGCCATGCGACACAGCTTGAACACACCGGTCAAGTTGGTGCCGATGATATCGTCCCACTCTTCGTCTTTCATCCGCATGAGCAGATTGTCGCGCGTAATGGCCGCATTGTTTACCAGTGCGTACACGCGGCCGAATTCGGCTTGCGCGGTTTCCAATACCCGCTCCATCTGCGCGGCGTCGCCCACGTTGAGCACGAAACCGCGTCCCGTCACACCGCTTGCCTGCAACATCGCCGTGATCGTTTCTGCGCCCGCCTGGGTAGTTGCCGTCCCGACGATGGATGCACCGTGAGCGCCGAGCAACTCGACGATCGCCTTACCGATCCCGCGCGTCGCGCCGGTGACGAACGCCATTCTTCCGTCTAACGGCTTCCCATTCATCTCTGTAATGGCATGTCTGTCATGGCACGCGCGTCATGGCACCTGCATCGCACCTGGGTCATCGCTTCTGGGTCATCGCACCTGGGTCATCGCACCTGGGTCATCGCACCTGGGTCATCGCACCTGGGTCATCGCA
>JBDTMS010001028.1:0-1783 GCA_039934195.1 Betaproteobacteria bacterium | reverse complement strand
CGCATCTCGTGCGCGAGAAAACCCAGGTGCTCGGTTGCTGCAACTTGATTGCCTTCCTCGACGACCAGATCCCGCTGACGCGCGTACTCGGTAACGGCGCCGGCGATGGCATCGTCGAGACAACGGTTGAGGGTGCGAAACTCATTGGTAGTAAACGGCGTGCCGTGTTCGACAGCAAGGTCGCTAACCGATTGGCATAGATCGCCATAGTTGTGAACGACCTGGTTCACCGTGAATCCCTGCTGTAGCAACTCGGAGCCGTGCATCGCAGCTGACGTTGCCATCTCAGACGGGGCGTGTGGTGCGCCCTGTTGGCGAGTCGGCGAAACGCTCTCTGTCTGGCCAGGAATGAAAGTTTGCTCGAACCGAAGCGTATTGATCAGTTGCTGAAGGAACAGCGGAATGCCGTGTTGTATCTCAGCGTCCGTGGGTCGGGGCACGGTCCTGATCGCTACCTTCGCTCGACAGCGCCGGATCAACTCGTCGCGGTTCTGGGTAAGAAACTGGTGCAGCACGTTTAGTCTCCGGTGCTATCCGGTCGATCGTGTCCCGGTCGTATAGCTAGCTTACCCCAAATTCATAGGAATCCGCCTGCGAACAAACCCAGCGCGGCCCGCACGGACTTCGTTCTCGCAACGATCCAAACACCGAAGTGCAGCCGGCGCCGCCGCGCGCACGACCCTGTGAAGCTAGCGCTGCGTTGCGATCAGCTTTAGTGATGTCGACTCACGTCAAACGATTGGAGTAGTGCGCTGCGAACGCTAACAATGCCTCGCATACAGTCGCCTCCAATCCAGTGCGGAGGCGCGACTGACTGATTCAGCTCTACAGGAGTCCATCCGCACCTGACGCAACGCGCACGCAAGACTTGTTCAGAGCTTCCCTAGGTCTGCGCAACCTGTCGCCGGCAACGTGTATGCGGCGAAAGGCGCGCTCGACATGCCGCAGTTGATCGACGCGATGGTCGCGACGTTCCAGAGTCCGAGCAACCAATAGCTGCATTGCGCGGACGGCCGCACGAGCTCGCCCGCGCTCTATCCTTTGCAATCCGTTTGTGTCAGAAGGAACTACCGATGATCCGCATCCGCACCATCACCAGCGCATCACTGTTCGCAGCCGGTGTCGGCGTCCAGATTCACGCGATGGCGCAGTCGTCATCGCTGCCGTATGCGCTGGAGTCGAGTCCCGACATTCCCAGCATCACGACCAAAGCCCAGCAGGACAGCGTGATTACGCTGCTGAGCGCGCATCTCGGCATCTGGGCCGCGCGGAGATCGGCCGAATATCCGTACGAGCAGATCGTCACGCCGCAGGCCGTGTTCGAGTACCCGTACGCGTACGGGGCGGCACGACGCGTCGAAGGCCGTGAGGCCATCGCAAAAGCCGTCGGTCAGCGTTCGCAGATCGCCAGCGATTGGCACTTCAACGATCTCAAACTATTCCAAACCGCGCATCGCAACGTGTTCTTCGTGGCGTATACCTCGACCGCGGCAGACGCGGCCACAGGGCAGCCCTACAAGCAGACCTACCTGGCCCGCATCACGGTAAAGGACGGCAAGATCGACAACTACCTCGAGCTCTGGGATCGCGGCCTCGAGCCCCCGGCTTTGTAATCTTCGACGCCTGATAGCCGGCGCGTCGGACGCGTCCAATCGAGGGGCACGGGCCTCGCCGAATCGAGGTCCCGCGGCGCTGCTGGCTACCACGCGCTGCCGGCTCGAGCCGCCAAGGCATCAGCGGCGATTTCAGCAAATGAAACTCCCTTAGCGATCGTGGCGCTATG
>JBDTMS010001027.1:0-1787 GCA_039934195.1 Betaproteobacteria bacterium | reverse complement strand
GGGTCCATCACCAGTACTACACCTCCATACCGATGCAACGATCGAGGACTCGATAGCGCCGCGTTCTGCTGCAACGGCTCTCATAAATTAGCTGTGAACGGAGCCGTGCGGAGCACGGCGCAGTTACACAGCGTACCTCAATGCCTTTGACTGCAGCAACGCTCGTTATACCGCATGGCGGAGGAGATGTCCGAATTGACATATGCCAGAACGGACATATATTGAACCATGGGTGAGAATCGACGGCCGCTGGTGTGGCTGCACGGCGAAGTAAAGACGCCACCATTCACGGCCGCGGCACGGCTCGAAGCTGGCGCGCTGCTCCGACGCTTGCAACAGGGCGACAAATTGGCGCTGCCGCACGTACGGCCGATGCCAGTGCTGGGCGCTCGCTGCGCCGAACTGCGCATTCCGGATGCGACCGTGACGTGGCGCATCCTGTATCGCCTGGATACCGATGCCGTGGTGATCGCGGCCGTGTTTGCCAAGCAGACGCAGGCGACGTCCGCCACAATCCTCGCCACGGCGAAAGCCCGTCTGCGGCACTACGATCAGGTCAATACCGGAGAAGCATGATGCGGAAGACAAAACAGAAAGCGCTCGAAGCCAAGGGTTGGCGCGTGGGATCCGCGGAGGAGTTCTTGGAACTCACCGCGGAAGAAGCGGCGTTGGTCGAACTCAAGCTGCGATTGAGCGATGCGCTGAAAGCACGGCGCGAGAAACTCAAGATGTCACAAGACGCCGTCGCGAAGCAGCTGCACTCCAGTCAATCACGCGTCGCGAAGATGGAAGCAGGCGAAGCGTCGGTCTCGATCGACCTACTCGTGCGTGCGCTCGTCGGACTTGGTGCGACCACGAACGATCTCGCGAAAGCCATTGCATCCAAGAAAAGACGCGCTGCGGCATAACGCTCGCGTTCTAACGCAGCGGCTCAAATAGGAGGCCGTGCACGAGCACGCGCCAGCGTGCGAGTTACACGGCGCACCTTAGCGCCGCTGGCAACAGCAACGCATTGTTAGAAAGCAAAAGCGACCGGGGCGCTGCGACCATGAGTGGCTGTCGACCATCGGTATGCCCCAGGAGCGTCCATAAAGTGCGAGTGCATCGGCGGACCCCTTTGATGATCTTGCCTGGTGTCGTTCTGATCGTCAATCCTGAATGCGCGACGTACCCATCACAAAAAGAAATGAACTTTGTATTCGCGACCATGAGTCGGTTTGCTTTTTAACGCCGCGTTCTGCTGCGAACGCTCAAATAATTTAGCTGTGAACGGAGCAGCGAAGCTGCGCAGTTACACAGCGTACCTCCTGCGTTCGACTGCAGCAACGCTCGTTAGACGGCTCGGCGCAGATCAGTACAGATATTGATACCGAACTCCGGACAAAGTAATACGAACGGAATACTGGTCGAGATCGCCCTTGACACCGGGAATGAGTACACGAAATGCACTGCTTCCTCCTGCCGCGACCGAACCGATTGACGTTTGCGCTTTCCCAACCGTCAAAGTGTCGGAGAAATAGATGGTTATCGGATCCTTCTCGAATACCTCGCGTAAGCTCAAGATCGGCCTTTGAACCTCGAACTCTGCGGTTACTGTAGAAAGCGAGATTGCTTTCGGATTGCCGAACCTGCCGACGACTGTTACGCCGTTGGCGCTGGTCTCGACGGAATCGAGAGTGATCGAAAACCCATTCTTCATGAACTGAATACTTCCGACACTCAAAGTGAATTCACTTCGATCGTCGGCAAACTGGTGCAACGTGAGTTGCCAGCGCAATTGTTTGATA
>JBDTMS010001026.1:0-1790 GCA_039934195.1 Betaproteobacteria bacterium | reverse complement strand
GTAAACAGCCTGCGGCCCTTGCGGTAACAATTCGAGATAGGTCTGGTACGCAACACGCGCCTTGTCGCGCTCGCTGCCGCGCGCGTAGGCATCCCCGAGGTTGAGATAGGCGATCGCGCGTGAACGGTCGAGCTTGATAGCGTTCTCGTACCAGCGCGCGGCTTCGGCGAATTTGTCCTGCCGGTAATAAACAAAACCCAGGTTGTTCGCGGCAAGCGCGAAATCGGGGCGCAGCTTCAACGCTTCGGTGAACTGCGCTTCGGCCTCGGCATAACGCTTCTCCTTGTAGAACAATCCATGGGGTCAGACCCTGAGGTCTCCCCACAAATCATACTGGATTGAACGTTGCGACTGGTAGTGAGCCGTATCGTAACGGGAGTGGCATCGAGAACACGCGAGGCGGACTGGCGTAGGTGGGATGACGCAAGAGCAAGCAGGCGAGATACAGCACGGAGATTACGGGACGGTTGCGGCGGGTGTTGCTCTGGTATTGAAATTGCAGGCCTTGATTGATGGCTGCGCGGCCGATATGCCACAGGACGAACAGGGCTAAAGCGGCGATCAGTAAAAGGGTAGCGATACGCTCGCGCGTGCGTGAGAGGTTGAGCTCAAAGCCGAGCCCATATCGGTCGGATTTAAGATCGCGGAAAGCTTCCTCGATCTGCATTCGCATCGTGTAGAAGTTGACGATATCTGTTGCCGGGAACGCGGCCAATGAAGGTGAGGCTGCGAGCAGCCACGGCTCGCGCTGAGCCCGTGCTTGCTTCAAGCTCTGGCTACTGCGCACGCGTTTGCCGAACACCGATTTGTTGACTCGGTTCTTCTTGGCTCGTTTGACCAGATACAAACTGCAGCAGACGGAATTCGAGCGTACGATTTCATAGCCGCCCAACGCTTGCGCACGCGCATTGGCGTTGACGTAGAGGCTTTTGCACCCGACCCAGGTTGGCGAGCCTTGGGCGCGCACGTAATCCAGATGACGCACGCGTCCGATCCAATGCCAACCGAGACTCGATACAGCCTTGAACCACGGCGCCCGAAATCCGGCATCGGTGATCAATATCGGGGTTGTGCCCGTGGGCAGCAGGGTGGCGAGTTGGCGCAGGAATACGCGATGCACTCTGCGGTTGGCGAAATGACGCAGCGGATGCACTTCCTCATAGAGGGTGAGTGTTCTGCCGCCCAGCACGACGGCCGCACGCAGCAATTGCCAGCTTCGATCCGCAGTGAGGTCGGACCAGTCGACTACTATTATCGGCTGGCGCGCTTGCCCGAGCAGCCAGCGGGCGATTGCCTGATAGATGCCGAAGCGCTCAGCGCAAAGCTGCACGTTGCCCAGCAGCCGATCGACCCTCTTGATATTGTGTTTTACGCGCGCCTGGCTGGGCAATGCGCGCCCCAACTCGGTTAGCGTGATGCGTTGGCCATGGAGCGCAGCCATCACACAAGACACTAGCGCGCATAGGCGCTTCAGATGAATCTGCGGACAATCTCGACGTAGCCGTTGTTGTAAGATTCGCAGTGCATGCATGGCGCTTTCTCCTTCCAAGGTTTGGCGACCTGAAAAGAGAAACAAAGCGCGCCATGCATGCACCGTTTTTGAAGACCTAACTTACACAACTCGAAGCAAAAGTACAAGTACTCAATGACTTGCAATCAACATTCGTGGGGAGACCTCAGGGTCGGAGTCATTAAATCTCCTCAGGTATCGATATCTGTGAAAATATGGGGTCGGAGTCTGAGGTCTCCCCACAAATCATACTGGATTGAACGTTGCGACTGGTAGTGAG
>JBDTMS010001025.1:0-1790 GCA_039934195.1 Betaproteobacteria bacterium | reverse complement strand
AAAACCGCCGCCGATTTCGAAGCCGCCTACAACCCGCGTGTCGCCGTCCCGGACTTTCAGGATCATTTCAAGCGCTGGGAGGTGCAGGCCGAGGCCGCCGACGCCCAGCTTTCCGGCTATCGCGATGTGCCCTATGGCCCGCACACCATGCAGAAGCTGGACATCTTTCAACCGGCCGGTCCGAGCCGCGGCCTGCTGGTGTTCATCCACGGTGGCTACTGGCGCACGCTGGACAAAAGCGTGCAGACATTCGTCGCGCCGCCCTACGTCGAGCGTGGGCTGACCGTCGCCCTCATCAATTACGCGTTGTGCCCCACGGTGAATCTGCAGGACGTGGTGCTGCAGACGTTGCAGGCGTGCGCGTGGCTGTATCGCAACGGCAACAACTTCGGCGCGCCGCGCGGTGGTCTGTTCGTTGCGGGCCATTCTGCCGGCGGCCATCTTGCCGCCATGACATTAGCCGCGCAGTGGCCGAAGTTCGCCGCCGATCTGCCGAGCAAAGTGGTCCAGGCTGCGCTGTCGATCAGCGGCCTATACGACGTCTATCCGGTAATGCAGACGCCTTCGGTCAATGTCGACATCAGGCTCGACCCCGCGCAGGCGCAGCGCGTGAGTCCGGCGCTCATGAAACCGCCCACGGATGCGCCCCTGTTCACTGCGGTGGGCGGCAAGGAGCAGAGCGGCTTTCACGATCAGGAAAAGCTGATTCGTGCACGCTGGAAATCCGTTGTGCAGAAAGCGATTCCATGTCCGGACGACAATCACTTCACTGTGCTCGACCGCTTTTGCAATCCGAACAGCGCGCTGTTCAAGCGGACGCTGCAGATGATGGCGATCGAAGGCTAGCCGTCAACCCCTACCGGGACCGGGCGACTGGACGCCGGCGGCGATACTGTATATCCTAACAGTATGCCGCTCAAGACCGTCATCGGTGATCATGGCTCCGCACACAAAGGCCGCGGCGCCACTTTAAATGTCGAAGGCCGCTTCCAATCGCAGTTGCGCCAAGCGTTCGACGATGGCTGGGAGACGCTGACCGAGGCAGATCCCGCGCGTCCGCAAACTACCGTAACCGCTGAGCGTGCCAAAAGCATCATCAGCCATAACGACTCGCCCGATGTGTCGTTCTCGTCGTTGATCAATCCCTACCGGGGCTGCGAGCACGGCTGCATCTATTGCTTCGCGCGGCCGAGCCACGCTTATCTCGATCTTTCGCCGGGCCTGGATTTCGAAACGCGGTTGTTCGCCAAAGTGAACGCGGCCGAGCTGTTGCGTGCCGAGCTCTCCAAGCGCAGCTACCAGTGCGAAGGCCTGACCATCGGCATCAACACCGATTGCTATCAGCCGATCGAGCGCGAATGGCGGCTCACGCGGCAGATACTGGAAGTCCTGTCCGAGTGCAATCACCCGCTCGCCATCATCACTAAAAATGCCTTGGTCGAACGCGATCTCGATCTGCTGGCGCCGATGGCGGAAAAGGGATTGGCGCAGGTCTATCTCTCGGTCACCACGCTCGACCACGAGATTGCGCGGCGCATGGAGCCGAGGGCGTCATCCCCGCGCCGCCGTATCGAGGCGATCGGCAATCTGGCGCGCGCCGGCGTGCCGGTTGGGGTGATGGTCGCGCCGATCGTGCCTTTCCTCACGGACGATGGCATGGAAAGCGTGCTGGACGCCGCTGCGGCGGCTGGCGCCAGCAGCGCGGGGTACACCTTGATGCGGTTGCCCTGGGAATTGAAAGAGCTGTTCAAGGACTGGCTCGATCACAACTATCCGCTGAAGGCTGCGCA
>JBDTMS010001024.1:0-1793 GCA_039934195.1 Betaproteobacteria bacterium | reverse complement strand
GGCAGCCGATCGGTACGTCCTTTTGCGATTACGTATTGAGCTCGCGAGGCTTTTATGTACGGTCTTTAATGACATGGGAGATATCTGGGAGACAAGCGGTTATTTGGTCTTGAAGCATAAACAACGGTGGCATTAGGGTGAGGTGGGCCAAGCGGCGCGCCGGTACATTTCCCCCGGTAGATTTACTGCGAACTTTTACCCATCGATTTAACACAGCAGCAACAGCGACGTCACCGTCACAGATCACATCCTTGGGCAGATGGCAGCGGAAAAATACAGTACGACGCATGGCAACTAACTATGCCGTGTCGCTATCTGCAAGATAGACTCACGTCTCTTGGTCGGGCGAAGATTGTGGAGTTTTCTAAAAATAGTTTTGTAGAAATAGAATCGCAGAATTTATTAGGACGGCCAGCATCTGTAGTAGGCGTCTCCCTGCAGAGTCAACGTAATCGGACTAAGTCAACCGATGCCCCCCTATCTAAATGAATCAGACAATGGCAGAAGCATCAAGGCAGGTTAAGTTATCGGCACGGCGCGGATCAGCAAAAAGAGGAATGATCACGTAGCGGCTGTCGGTCACAAGGCCGCCGAGCGAGTGGACTCGCAGGTCACCGATGCTGCGTTCGGCCCATGGCGATGTATGTCGCGCCGGGCGCTTCCTTCACCTGTACGCCACGATCGCATGCCATGAGTATTCCGAATGCGTGCCGCTAGGGCAGTTATTAATATAGAAGAGTAAAGGCAGGATTCGCGACCGATAACCGCCGCACCCGGATAGATTGCGTCGCGGCCTTGATATTGGCTTTTCGGAAAGGGACTGATTCGCCCATTCGGAAGTCGATGCATGACCGGATGTTAGTTATTTCGGGGTGCATTTGAATGCGTAATCTCTATGGCCTGGAACGAGCGCGAGAGCGCGAGCTCATATCTAGCGCCGGGGTTTCACTCGAGAAAGCGTCAAATCTAGGCGAGGCGGAACACGTGTACCGCACGGTGCGAAGCGATAGGGCGTCTCGCTGCAACCGTGCTTGCAATGCGTAATCAACGTTTCCGAGCGGCTAAAGAAATTCTTTTCCTGGCGGCCATTACATATAGCGACGCGAGGTTGCGGCCTAGCGCTGCAGCGATCTCGGAAGCTGGCGTACCGTCGCGTACAAGTTTTCTGATTAGTGCGAAGTCATTGCGGGTCCAAGCCCTGCCCGGTGCAGTATCACCGGCGATGCCGCGATTGGTCGTCCTGACATCGTCCAGCGTCCGGCCCGCCGTTCAACGGTGCGCGCTGAAATGGAACCATTGCGCGTGGCCGTTTCGTTTGCCTATAGCTTGATTTGTGTCGACGAGCGTCGATCGCTGCAAACACAGCACGCAACGCGGAACGGTGTGCTACAACGACTCGACAAACCTCACCAGCGCGTCCCGCTCTTCTTTCGCCATGGTGCGAAACGCCTCACGCGCCTTCGCTGCTTGTCCGGCATGCCACAAGATGGCCTCGGTAACGTCACGCGCGCGCCCGTCATGTAGGAGATTGGTGTGACCGTTGATCATGCGCAAGAGCCCGATTCCCCAGAGCGGTGCGGTGCGCCATTCGCGGCCACTTGCCTGGAAGTCCGGACGGCCGTCGGCGAGTCTCTCGCCCATGTCGTGCAGTAACAGATCGGTATAGGGATGGAACGTGAGGTTAGCGGCCGCGGCGATCGCAACCTTGTCGCCAGTTCGCAGATCAGCGACGTGGCACGCGTTGCACTTCGCGTTGGCGAATAGCACTTCACCGCGGGTGACATCAGCGTCGG
>JBDTMS010001023.1:0-1796 GCA_039934195.1 Betaproteobacteria bacterium | reverse complement strand
TCGTCGCCCACCATGCGGAAATGATGGCGCAACGACACTGCGGTGCGCGGCGGCATGAAGCCGCTGACGACGCTCAGCAGCGTAGGTAGGGCCAGCGCAACGATGATGGTCATCAGCCACAGCACCCGCGGCGCCAGCGGCATCGACCAGCTTGCGATCAAAGTGGCGAGTGCTGTGGGCGCCAACAGCGAGCGGCGCAGGTTGTCGATCAATTTCCAGCGGCTGATCGCCGACATGCCGGCGCCAACCGGACCGAACATCCAGGAAAGCAGCTGCCAGTCGCCGCGCGTCCAACGGTGCGCACGCGCCGCGGACACTTCGGAGTGCGACGGAAAATCCTCGAACAGCTCGATGTCGCTGACCAGGGCGCAGCGCGCGAAGATGCCTTCCAGCAAATCATGGCTGAGTACTGCTTCTTCCGGCAGACGTCCGACCAGGCCTGCTTCGAATGCGTCGACGTCGTACAAGCCTTTACCGGTGTAGCTGCCTTCGGCGAACAGATCCTGATATACATCCGAGATGGCAGCCGCATATTGGTCGACACCGGACGGCGCGGAGAACAGTCGCTGAAAAATCGAGCTCTCATGCGCCGAGGGCAGGCGCGGTGTGATGCGCGGCTGCAGTACGCCGTAGCCTTCGACTACGCGGCCGCGTGCGGGGTCGAGACGCGGCTCGTTGAGCGGATGCGCAGCCGTGCCGACGAGCTGGCGGACCGCGCCGATCGGCAGGCGCGTGTCGGCATCGAGCGTGACGACATAGCGTACGCCGGGCGGTGGCCGCGGCGGCTCGCCGTCGATCGCGACAAACGAGGTATCTTCCGAGCCGCGCAGCATGCGGTTGAACTCGTGCAGCTTGCCGCGCTTGCGCTCCCAGCCCATCCATTTGTTCTGCGTACCGCTCCACAAGCGTTTGCGATGGAACAAATGAAAGCGCGGGCCGCCATCGGCCATGCGCCCGTAATTGCGATTGAGCTTGGCGATGCCGTCGGCCGCCAGCTCGAGCAATCGCTCATCGCCCGGCACGCTCTCGGCCTCGGCGTCGGCCCAATCGGACAACAATGCGAAGCGGATATCGCCGCTCGGGTTCGACAGATAGTGAATCTCGAGCCGCTGTACGCTCTCGGCGATCGTGGGATCGCCGGTCAACATCGTCGGCACGACGACGAATGTGCGCATTGACGACGGTATGCCCGACGCGAGATCGAGCCGCGGCAGATGGCGCGGGCCGAGCGTCTGCGTGATCCAGCGGTGCAGCAGCGTGAGCCCGATCTCGCTGGCGGGAATCACGGCCAGCACACCGAGGATGAGCAATTCGTACCAGCGCAGGCCGGCGCCGAAACTTGCCCATAGCGGTATCGAGAGAACGATGACGGTGAGCAGCGCGATGCTGCTCAGGTAAGCCGCCGTCGCATGCGAGACGTACGCGCGCAACATGCGATTGCGCGTCGTCAACTTATAGCCGATTTCTTTTTCGAACCCCTGCCGGCCATTCGAGATCAGGTAATAGCCGGGATCGCGCCCGCGCGCCTCGCGCTCGCGCGGCATCTCCGCGGGATTGCTCTGCTGACTCTTCGCGAGAATCAGGCGCGCAACTTCGAGCTCCGCGCGGCCGGATCCTTTGGCGAGCTCTTCGATGCTGTGTCGATAGCGATCGCGCGTGAGAAAGTCCATGCCGGAGAATGCCGGCGAGCCGCGCAGGCAATCATCGACGACGCTCACCTCTTCGAAGAACGAGTGCCAGTCGAACGCCGTCATGCTGCGCATGCTGGTGACCAGATTGCGCACCGTCATGTTGGC
>JBDTMS010001022.1:0-1802 GCA_039934195.1 Betaproteobacteria bacterium | reverse complement strand
CGCTGCATTCGACGCAATGAAGCCCGACCAGCCTTACACGCTGATCGCCGATCCCGCCGCGCTCGCCGCCTACAAGTCCACGTTGAGGAACGATCACTGGGTTAGCGAGCTAAATCATATGCGCACTGACGTAGACGACCAGGTCAGTCTTGAGAAAAAGGTAGTCGGGTCGACCGTCGCCGTTACCGGATCCGTATCCATCGGCTACGTGATGTGGCTGCTGCGTGGTGGGGTTTTGGTGAGCAGCCTGCTGTCATCGCTTCCGGCGTGGCACATCATCGATCCTATGCCGGTGCTCTCTGGCGCTAAGCGTAAGGACGACCGGGAAGCAGAGAACGATGATCCGCTGGAGAAGTTGTTCAGCCGCGCAAAGGCGGTCATCGCTCGGGGCCGCAAGAGTACCGAGCCGGCAAGTAAAGCCAAAGACAACGTTTGACAACTGCGACCGGCGCACTCGGCGCAGCGACCGAAAGTCATACGTCTATCCCGCGTCTAAACGATGTTGAATGGCGCGGGCGTGTGACGGGCATATCAACCATCCAGAAAAAACGGGCCAGTATCGACCGGGCAAAGGATGGGCCGTCACTTAACGCCAAAATACCGGGCCATGAGTTCAAGCGCGACTGGAAGCGCAGAGTGTGATGATGTTCCCGAAGGCCAGCCACTTCAAGTCGAAGAAGCTGCGCGATAGCGCACGCGGCAGACCCTGCATGTTTTGCGGCATTGTCGATGACACCGTCGTAGCCGCGCACTGCAACGAGGGCGAGCACAGGGGTATGGGATTGAAAGCGCCGGACTCGCTGATTGCTTACCTGTGCCATCGATGCCACGACCGCGTCGATGGCCGGTGCGGCTCGCTGAGCCTGGAGGAGAAGCGCGAGGAATGACGTCGCGCGTATCTCAGGAAAAACCCTTACCAGGTCGGTTCGGTTCAGCGCGAACAACTGGATCAACGACCCGCAAACGGACAGGATGGGGAGGCAATCATGTGCTTCAGCCGAAGACATCAGTCGACGTAAAGTTTCCGTATTTAGCCGCGCATTCGCGAAGCTTTCATTTGATTTGCCGATTGCTCCACCGGGTGTCTGTGCGACTTGCGGGACTGGGACGAGCGCCGCCGGAACCAGGCAACGATCGAGATCATCATGTCTGGGCGCGCTCCGGCGTCATGGCGATGCCGATGGGCAGTCTCAGGAACTGCGCGGTACCAACAGGTTTCCGCGCCGTACTTTTAAGTAGAGATAGCTGACTCCCCGTCGGAAATGCTGCCACTGATTTTCTAAGTCTCGATCACGAATCTTATTCAACTCCGCAGCGATAAGTTCCAACCTGTCGTTCCAATCCTTGTACGCGGCGGTACGGCTTGCCTCAGTGGGCAGGTCGATCGCGTTGTGTGCACAAACTCTCGCTGTGCCTAACGCGTCATCTAGTATGCGCAGGACCGCCCGCGGATCCCGGCTATGAACAAAACAAATATCGGTTACAAAGGACCTTGGTAGCCGAATAATCTTACGATAGGGCGTCCGCTCCGGCCAACCCGTAACAGTTCGATGCAATCGATCGATTGTGTTCTGTGCCACGGTATCGCCCGATATCTTCTTCATCGTGTCCCAGTGGACAGTTATCGCGACATTACAATCCGCCTTATTCCGTTTCCCCATAACGTAAAACTAAACACTCGAGTGCACGACAGATGTAAACCAGCAGAAGAGCCTGCCGCACCGGTAGCGTTTATGCTCACTCATGTTCGATATGCTGCAATTCTGCGCCGGAGAGGGTCATGGACTGAGGCGTCAAACCCA
>JBDTMS010001021.1:0-1803 GCA_039934195.1 Betaproteobacteria bacterium | reverse complement strand
GTCCGCAGTTGACCGCAGCGTGCCGCTGGCTGCACTGTAAGGTGGGGCTACCGAGGCTGCCGGAACAATTGTTTATCGAAGCCTCGGACCTGCAGGTGCTCGATCCCGCGCACCCGAGCGAAATTCTGCTTACGGTGACCGTGCGCAACCGTGCAGCGACGCGCCAAGATCTTCCGTTGATCGAGCTGACCCTGACCGATGCAACGAATCAAGCCGCTGCGCGAAAAGTTTTCTATCCCATCGACTACGGTGATGGCTCGGAGGATTTGCGCAATGGCCTCGGCGCGAACCAGGAAATCCCGATCAAGCTGTATCTCGATACCGGCTCCATCCGCGCCGCCGGTTATCGCCTCTACTTGTTCTTCGCTTAAGCGATGTCGCAAAGCGAGCTACAACGCACTGCACTCTACGGCGAGCACCGTGCGCTGAACGCTCGCATGGTCGACTTCGGCGGGTGGGAGATGCCGCTGCACTACGGATCGCAGATCGGCGAGCATCATCGCGTGCGCCGCAATGCTGGAATGTTCGATGTGTCGCACATGCTGTCGGTCGATATCCGCGGATCGGACACGCAAAAATTTCTACGCTGGCTGCTAGCCAACGACGTGGCACGCTTGCAGGTGGCCGGGCGCGCGCTCTACTCGTGCATGCTAAACGAGAGCGGCGGCGTGATCGACGATCTCATCGTGTACTTGATGGGCGATGATCGCTACCGTTTGGTGGTAAATGCGTCGACGGCAGCAGGCGATCTTGCCTGGATCGAACAGCAGCGCAGCAGGCAAAGTCCGGGTAGCATCGAGGTCGTGCCTCGCTACGACCTGTCGATGATCGCGGTGCAGGGGCCCGCTGCGAGAGAAAGCTTCTGGCGTGCCGTCCCTGCGATGCACATCGCCAGCGAATCGCTGTCGACATTTCAAGGCGTGGAAATTCCCAGCGACGCGAACGCGCCACCGGCGTTCGTAGCGCGCACCGGTTACACCGGCGAAGACGGCTACGAAATAATGATCGCAAGCGAACAAGTCGCGAGTTTGTGGCGGGCCCTGCTTGCAGCCGGGGTTGCGCCGTGCGGGCTCGGCGCGCGCGATACGCTGCGCCTGGAAGCGGGGTTGAATCTGTACGGCCAGGACATGGACACCATGGTGACGCCGCAGGAATCTGGACTTGCCTGGACGCTGCATCTCGATAATGAGCGCGCGTTCATCGGCCGCGACGCACTCATTGCGGCACCCCCGCGTGCACACCTCGTTGGATTGATCCTATCGAGCAAAGGCGTGCTGCGCAGTCATCAAACGGTGCGCACGAGATTCGGCGATGGAATAATTACCAGCGGGACGTTTTCTCCGACGTTGAACCGCGCCATTGCACTGGCGCGGGTGCCGTCCGAGGTGTCCGTCGGCGACAACGCGGAGGTCGAGATTCGCAGTCAATGGTTGCCTGCGAAGGTTGTAAAATATCCGTTCGTCAGACGCGGTGCATCGCTCATACCGCCCGCGAGCATGTGATCTCGTTTTCATAGGAAATGCGATGAATATCCCCGCTGAGCTTCGCTACACCGATACGCACGAATGGGTCCGCACAGAATCCGACGGCAGTGTGTCCGTCGGCATCACGTGGCACGCGCAGGACCGGCTCGGCGATCTGGTGTTCGTCGAGAATCCTGCCGTCGGAAAATCGTTCGACAAGGGTCAGGAATGCGGCGTAGTGGAATCGGTCAAGGCGGCGTCGGATATCTACGCGCCGATCGCAGGAACGGTACTGGCGGCCAACGAAGAACTGGCAAGCAATCCGGAAAAAATAAACGAG
>JBDTMS010001020.1:0-1805 GCA_039934195.1 Betaproteobacteria bacterium | reverse complement strand
TCGATCAAGCGCCGGTGCAGCTCCAGTTGCTTCGACAAACTTTCTGCCGGCAAGCCGGCCGATCGGTCGTCAGCCGATTGCAAGCGCGCGCGATACTTCTCGCGCAGATTCGCAGACGCCTCTCCAGGGTCTGAATCCAACGCTTCGAGCGCGACGCGGGCGGTCTCGTGACGCGCAGTGGCGACCTCGCGTTCGACTACGCCATCATCAGGTATACCCACCCGCTCGATCAGCCAGCGTAGCGTCACGCCTTGAATCACCAAGGTGGTGAGCACGACGCAAAACGCGCAGAGCACGATGAGATCGCGATACGGGAACACCGCTTCCGGCGTATGCGGCAACGCCAATGCAGCAGCCAGTGTCACGATACCGCGCATGCCGCACCAGGAAATGATCATGCCGGTACCGATCGTCGGCAGCGTCATCGGGCGGCGCAGGCGTGCGCCGAAGCGGCGGATTCTCCAGCGCGCAATCGTGTTGTGCGACATCACCCAGACGATGCGGCTGATAATCACCGTGGCGCATACGGCAAACGCGGTTAGGCCGTAGAGGTGCCACTGGCCAGGCTCCATTCGCGTAACGATCGCGCGCAACTGCAGGCCGATCAGCACGAACGCAAGAACGTTCAACACGAAGATAGCGACATCCCACACCGCATACGCTGCGATTCGGCGACGAGCGTCGGTCTTGCCCGGTACGTATCTGGCGATCGTCATGGCGTAGCACACGACGGCAATGATCGCCGAGAGTCCGAGTCGATCCGCGATGATCCAAACTGCAAAGGTACTGATGAAACTCATCAGTATCGAGATGGAGACATCCTCAACCGTGTGAACGAAACGCAAGTACAAGTGAGCGAGGACGAAGCCGGCCGCGACGCCGCCGCCGCAGGTCAGCGCCAGCATCGGTATCACGCTCCAGCCGGAAAAGATGCCGGTCACGGCGGCGGCCACCGCGATGCGATATACGAGCAGCGCAGTGGCGTCGTTGAACAGACTTTCGCCTTCGAGAATTACCAGCAACCGGTGGGGCAATCTAAGCTGGCGCAATACCGCTGTCGCAGCGGACGCGTCCGGCGGCGCCACGATTGCACCGAGTGTGACTGCTGCTGCCCAACTCATATCCGGCACCACCAGACGTGCTATATATGCCACCGCGACGATGGTCAAGCCAACCGCGCCGAGCGCAAAGCTGGCGACCGGTGCGATGTTGTCGCGCAGGTCGCGCGGTGACGCGTCGTACGCAGCATCGAGCAATGTCGGCGCGACGAACAGCACCAGCGCAAGCTCCGGATCGAGCGCGACATCCGGAATTCCGGGTATCAGTGCCAAAGCTGCACCGGTGAGTGCCAGCAACGCCGGGTACGGCACACCGATGCGTGCTGCCCAGAACGAGAGGATCGCGCCGACGAGGAGTAACGCGATTACCAATTCGAAGATGAACATGCTCGCTCGCTGCGCTCGGCTGCGCCAGGGGCTAGGGGCTCGGGACTGGGGACTAGGTGTCTTAGTCGCGCCGGGCGCTATTCTAAAACATGCATGCCGTGCAAAGCACGGCGCAATCCCTAGCCCCCAGCCCCCATCCCCTAATCCCTAGCGAACCGCGAAGCGCTAAGCGCTTCGCGAGCCATTCGTCGCTCATTCAAGGGTACGTACTGTTGCGTAGACCGATTCGAGTCAATTATTGTGCGGCTGCCGGATTGCTCCTCATCGCCGCTGCGATAGCCGCGGCTGCGTTGGGCGTGCCGCTAGAGTTCGTGCTGTTCGGATCGACGCTTGCCGGCATCGCGCTGCTGCATCACCGGG
>JBDTMS010001019.1:0-1805 GCA_039934195.1 Betaproteobacteria bacterium | reverse complement strand
TCCACGAATCGCTCGATCCACGAATCCTTGGTCTAGGCGCTGAGGACCGCGCGCGTGATACAACTCACGCTTCGATGAGATTAATCCACAGCGTGTACCTGCGCTGACTCATTTGCGAGTCGTTTTCGCTCGCGACGGCGCGTCGCCGTGATGAACGCGCATGCACCAGAACAGGGATAGCGCCGGGTTTTTCGTGCCCAAAATGAATCATCGCATCCGCGGTTCTTGTACGAAACGCACTGACGGCTGCGGCTCGTCACGCCGTATAACTAAAGTTACCTTGGCTACCCCCGATCTAGCGAAGTGTTTGCAGCAGTGTCGTCGTTTGGGCACGCCGTCTGCTTCTAATTGAAAGAATACAACTCTACGTGTTGCTGCTGTCCCGCTGATGTTTGCTTCTGCGCTATCGCCATGTCGCGTCGTGTTTCTCGCTTTACTAAGCGACCGAAGTTCACCGATCGCCGCTGCATATCGCCCGACCGCCGCGCATACCTGCGCGAGGCTCCACCGACATGAAGAACGCCGACAAGTATCGACCTACGAAGTTCGTCTATCGCGGCAATCGTCTGATAGCCAGTCGCGATGTCGATGAAGTATCCGTTGCATCTCGGCTCAATGCTGATCTCACAGCCGCAGCGTATGACGCCGCGTTGAAGACCCACGCTACGGGCAGGCTCCTCGATCTTGGTTGTGGGAGCGCACCGCTCTATGTCGCGTACAAACGATTCGTCGAGCAGGTGACCTGCGTCGACCGGGCGGGCAGCGCGCACGGCAGAGACTTCCTCGACGTCGAAGCCGATTTGAGCGAGCCGCTGCCCTTCGACGATGCTGCATTCGACACCTTGATTCTGTCGGACGTACTGGAGCACATTCCGAGGCCCGAGCCGTTGTGGAAAGAGATGCATCGTGTGCTCGCGCCCGGCGGCAAGCTGCTGATGAACGTGCCCTCCTACTATTGCTTGCACGAGCAGCCGCGCGACTTCTTTCGCTATACCGAGTTCGCTTTGCGCAGGTTTGCCGAAATCACCGGACTCGCCGTGCTGGAGCTGCGCGCAGTCGGCGGCGCGAAGCAGGTGATCGCGGACATTCTCGCGAAGAAATTTGTCAGCTGGCCCGGCGTGGGTTCGGTGCTCGCGTCGACGGTGCAATGGATCGGGGCGCGCGGCAACATGCGTGGACCCTCGCGGGTGCTGAATGCGGAAATCTTTCCGCTCGGGTATTTCCTGGTCGCGCAAAAACCACCAGCAACCGGTAGGAAATCTGCCGATACCATCGTGCGGCGAGAGTCGCAAAGCGAACCATCGAAGCGCGTAGTCGTCTACCGCAACGATCTGTTGCCGCTGTCGGAAACGTTCGTTAGGCAGCAGCTCACTGCGCTGACGCACTGGCAAGGCCTGTTCGTCGGGAAGCATCGCTCGTCGCCGTCGCTAGACCTCGCCGGATTGAATACCCGGATCTTCACGCTTCGCAGGTTGCCCCTAATCAGCCGCGCGTGCTGCCGGCTGGCGCAAATTCTGGCGCTGGAGCCGCTATTGGTCAAATGCTGGCTGGCGCGGTTGCGACCGCATCTCGTGCACGTCCATTTCGGCATGGACGCCGTCGCAGTCTGGCCAGCGATGCGCAAACTGCAAGTCCCGATGGTGGTGACCTTGCATGGATACGACGTGAACATCAACACCGCGTGGTGGGAGGCCGGGTTCGGCGGCAGAAAAAATCGCTTCTACCACCGAGATCTCGTCGAGATGTCGCACGATAGCCGCGTCTCCTTCGTTGCGGTATCGCAGATGATTCGCCACCGGGCGATT
>JBDTMS010001018.1:0-1809 GCA_039934195.1 Betaproteobacteria bacterium | reverse complement strand
GGCAGACCGTGGCCGACACCGGTATTGATATTGTTGGTCAGACATGCCGTGCGAAGTTTTTCGCCGCAACGTCGCAGCGCTTCGACCATCTTCGGACGCAGAGCGCCGTACAACAGCTCGATGACGTCCTCACCGCGCACTGCATATCCCAGCGCACGCGACTCGCTCTCGAATGCATCGCCGAAAGCGAGCAGCGATAATTCACCGCGCTCGAATCGTGCCCAAGCATTCGCATCCGGATCGGTGCTGTTCACTCGGCGCAAGAAATCGGCAGGCAGTGCACGCTCGCGTTCAAACTGCGCGAATGCGTGGAAAGGACTCTCGGTGAACACCCCACCGAAATCCCACAACACCGCTTTGATCGCTGTTTCGCTCACTTCTTCGCGTGGGTTTTTTTGTAGTCATCTACCGCACCGCGCAAATCGTTGTATTCCTCGCACGGGATCGGGTTGCAAAGCTTCTGCAATTGCGCCAAATGCTCTTCGGCCTTGGCAAGGTTGCCGGTCATCAGATACGCCTCGCCGATGTATTCGTGCGCAGCTTTGTGGCCGGGATTGAGCTGCAGCGCTGCGTTGTAAGCGGAGAACGCGGCATCCAGATTGCCCGATTTGCGTTGCGCGAAGCCGAGCCAATTCTGCACGTTGGCGTTGTTCGGATCGCTGGCGGCCGCCTTCGTCAGCAGCTCGACGGCACGCTTCCAGTCTCGCGCGTCCACCGCTTTTTTGGCTTCCTCGATAGTGGGATCGCCGGTGGCGGGACTGCTGTCGTCCGCGCCCATATTTGCGAGCGCGTGCAGCGGGACAAGTAGCGTGATCGCGAATGCAATGTTGAGGATCAAAGTCTGCGTGCGTCTCATGAAGCATCTCCCAGGTTTTCTGCGGCCGTAGCCGGTCCGCCTAGTGCAGGAAAAAATCGGCCGTTGTCTAGTTCCTCGGCCAAGGCTTTGTAGTCGACTGCGCCTTGACTGCCCGGGGCGTAGCCAAAGATATTTTTCCCGTGTAGCGGACTCTCGGCGAGCGTCACACTCTCGGTGATCACGGTGTCGCACAGCGCGCCGCCGAAGCGCGCCTTAAGATCGCGGTAGATGCTGTATGACAGTTTGCGCCGGCCATCGAATCGCGTGACCACCAGATGTCGGACGAAGTGTTTGTTGAGCCGCTGTTCGAGAACGCCAAGAGCCAGATGCAACTTGCCTGCTGCTTCGAACGAAAGAAAATCGGCAGATATCGGCACCAGGACATGATCTGCGGCGAGTAACGCGCTGAGCGTCAACACGCCGAGCATCGGGCAGCAGTCGATGAGAATGGGACGCGCAGTGTCGGGATACTCACTCGCAATACCCTCCTTTAGTCGCCGCGCGGTCGATGGGTCTCCGCCGTGGAGCGACTCGATCTTGGCCAGATCTACGGACGCGGGAACGAGGTGCTGCCCAGACGGCGACGTACGCGTCAGCGCGCTCAGCGACTGCTCGCCTTTGAAGAACGCGAACAAACTTTGTCCCGGCGCAACGTTACGGATTCCCATGGCGACGGTGAGGCTGGCTTGCGGATCGAGATCGATGAGAATCGGCTGGTGGCCACGCGCCGTCAGGGCAGCGCCCAGATTAAGCGTCGTCGTGGTTTTGCCGACGCCGCCTTTCTGATTGAACACCGCGATAACAGGCATCGGCGGCGGCCCTAGCGTTTGATCTCGACTTCCACAAATACGAATGGAAAATCGTTATCGTTGATCACGTCGTGCTCCACGCCGGCCGGCCGGGTGTAGCTGCGCCCGGTGATCAGCTCCGCGTGCCGCTTGCCCCCCGGTTCG
>JBDTMS010001017.1:0-1811 GCA_039934195.1 Betaproteobacteria bacterium | reverse complement strand
CGATCTGATTTGCTTCCCACACGGTACGCCCGCCCACGAGCGCGATGCGTTCGAAGAAGCGGCCGTCATCGTCTACCGGGTTGTCCTGCGGCAAGTTGTACTTGATGCCGGTCGCGTAGTCCTCTAGACCGTGAGCCGGCGCGGTATGAACTAGACCAGTGCCGGTGTCGAGTGTTACGTGGTCGCCCAAAACGATCGGAACTTTGCGATCGTAGAACGGATGCATCAGATCCAGCAGATCCAGCGACCGACCGCGGGTAGTCCCGATCACTTCGCCTTTGAGTCCGAACCGCGCAAGGCAGGCGTCACGCAAATCTTCCGCCAGCACCAGCAGACCCTTTTCCGTACGCACCAGGTTGTAGTGAAACTCGGGGTTTACCGCTACGGCTTGATTGGCGGGCAACGTCCAGGGCGTCGTCGTCCAGATGACGGCAAACGCCGGCTCATAAACGTGCGTATAGCCGAACGCGCGTCCCAACGCATTAAGATCCATGAACGCAAACGCCACATCGATAGCAGGCGATTTGCGCTCTTCATATTCAACTTCGGCTTCCGCCAGTGCGCTGTGGCAATCGAGACACCAATGCACGGGCTTTGCGCCCTGATACAGAAAGCCGCGCGCGTTGATCGTCCCGAGACAACGAATGATGTCCGCCTCAGTTCGAAAGTTCATC
This sequence comes from Betaproteobacteria bacterium, assembly GCA_039934195.1. Classification (GTDB taxonomy): domain Bacteria; phylum Pseudomonadota; class Gammaproteobacteria; order Burkholderiales; family SHXO01; genus SHXO01. The sequence continues at coordinate 1,137 of JBDTMS010001017.1, read as the reverse complement.
GTGAGGTACGGGTTGCCCCATTCGCCAAGGATACCGAGGCGGATGAAATCCGCGCGCTGACGATCGATCTGCAAGGCAGCGTAGTCGCGGCAGAGCTGGCGAAACTGAGCTGCAGGAATAGCTTTCCCGTGTTGCTTCTCGACTTGATGCTCGATCGGCAGGCCGTGGCAATCCCAGCCCGGCACGTAAGGCGCGTCGAAGCCAGCCAGCGTTTTGCTCTTGACGACGATGTCCTTCAGAATTTTGTTCACGGCATGGCCGATATGAATATCGCCGTTCGCATACGGCGGGCCATCATGCAGTACGAACTTCGGGCGCCCAGCGAAAGCATGGCGGATGCGTTCGTACAGTTGCGATTCCTGCCACTGCTTCACGCGTTCGGGCTCGCGCTTGGCGAGATCGCCCTTCATCGGAAAACTGGTGTCGGGCAAGTTCAACGTGTTTTTGTATTCGGCCATCGGTCAGTTGCTTCTGCAAGTCCCGTCGGTAGTTGTTACAAAATGTTGGAGCGTCATAGTGCGGTTCAACCGGCGATAAATTTCGACGGCCGATTGCTCGCCGATCGACACTAATGTTTAGCTTTGAAGTACGCTCGCGCGCTTTCAGCGTCGCGTCCAATCTGTAGTTTCAGCGTTTCCAGATCAGCGTACGTCTCCTCGTCCCTCAGCTTATCCAGAAAATGCACCTGGAGATGCTTGCCGTATAAGTCGCCAGCGAAATCGAACAAGTGTACTTCCAGTACCGCAATCCCGCCCTGTTTGACGGTCGGCCGCGTGCCCAGACTAGCAACACCGGGCAGCATAGCCGGACCGCATCCTGAGACTTCGACCACGAAGATTCCGAACAACGCCGGCCGGTTGTGTTTCATCTGCACATTGGCGGTCGGAAAGCCCAGTTGTCGGCCCAGCCCGTCGCCCGACACTACCTTGCCTGTAATGCTGTACGGACGACCCAGCAAGCGCGCCGCAGCCGCGAGATCGCCCTGTGCAAGCCGCTCGCGCACGGCGGTACTCGATACACGAATGCCCGCCACTGTGACGCTTTCCATCTGCGCCACTTCAAACCCATGTGCAAGTCCCGCTTCACGCAGCATGCCGATGTCGCCTTGGCGCCGCGCGCCAAAACGGAAATCGTCGC
>JBDTMS010001016.1:0-1812 GCA_039934195.1 Betaproteobacteria bacterium | reverse complement strand
GCCTCACGCGTGTAATCGTGAATGATGCTCTGCAGACCCGTATCGGCGATCTCGATCGAGTCGGCCGATAGACCATTGCGCTCGAACTGGCGCGGCACCAGATATTTGCGCGCAATCTGCAGTTTTTCTTCTTCCGTGTAACCGGGCAGGCTGATGATCTCCATACGATCGCGCAACGGCCCCGGAATCGTATCGAGCATGTTCGCGGTGGCAATAAACGTCACGCGCGACAAATCGTACGGCACTCCGAGATACGCATCGCGGAAAGTCGAGTTCTGCTCCGGATCCAACACCTCCAGCAATGCAGACGACGGATCGCCATGGAAACCGTTACCCAGCTTGTCGATTTCATCGAGCATCATCACGCAATCGCGACTGCCTGCTTTCTTGATCGCTTGAATGATGTTGCCGGGTAGCGCACCGACGTAGGTGCGCCGATGCCCGCGAATTTCCGCTTCGTCATGTACACCCCCGAGCGACACACGCACGAACTCACGGCCGAGCGCCTTGGCGATACTTTGCCCAAGCGAAGTTTTGCCCACGCCGGGCGGACCGACGAAGCACAAGATCGGACTGTGGCCGTGCGGGTTCAACTTGCGCACCGCCAGGAATTCCAGAATGCGCTTCTTGATCTTGTCGAGACCAAAATGGTCTTCATCCAAGATCTTTCGCGCAATCGCGAGGTCGATCGCTTCATCACCCTTGATCTTCCACGGCAGCTCGATCAGCCATTCGACATAGGTACGCGCCATTGAATATTCGGTCGACGAGTCGGGCATGCGCGCCAGCCGCTTCAACTCTTTCTTCACGTGCTTCTCGACTTCTTCCGGCATGCCGGCTTCCGCCACCGCTTTTTGCAAATCGTCGATGTCGGCCCCGCCTTCGTCGTCATCGCCGAGCTCTTTGCGAATCGTCTTCATCTGTTCGCGCAAAAGAAACTCGCGCTGCCGCTCATCCACGCTGGCTTTTGTGCGGTCATCGATTTCCTTCGACAGCTTGAGTACTTGAATGCGGTGATCGATGAGACCGAGCACGTTATCCAGGCGCGTCTGCACGTTGAAGGTTTCCAGCACCTTCTGCTTTTCTTGCACGTTGATGTCCATGAAGCCCGCGACCATATCCGCGAGTCCGCCGGGTGACGTGAAATTCTGCACGGCGGAAGCGAGCTCCGCCGGCGTTTGCGGCAGCAACTCCAAAGCTTCGCCCGCGCGCCTTTTCAGCTGCAGAAAGCGCGCTTCGATATCCTGACTGACTTGATCGCCGTCGATGATGCGGTCCACACGCGCGACCAAAAACGGATAGCCGGGCAAAAATTCCCGGATGCGAAACCGCTGCTGACCCTGTGCAATCAGATGATGACCGCCATCCTGCGCGGTGATGTAGCGCAGAACTTGCGCGACCGTACCGACGCGATGCATGTCTTCCGGCCCAGGATTGTCTTGCGAGGGGTCTTTCTGCAATAGCAACCCGATCGGCCGCTCGCCTCGCACCGCTTGTTGAGCGGCTGCGATGGATGCATCGCGACCGATGCTCAGCGGCAGGATCAGTCCAGGGAAAAGAATCATGTTCCGGACCGGCACGATAATGAGCGCGTCCTCGGGAATGTCGAGCATCTCGCTCCCCGACTTCGCATTTGATGCGCCCGGCGCATCGGGTGCTGCAGATGCCGGACGCGCTTGATTGTTATTATCCAAGTTCAACGTCATTACGTTCTCCTCAACCGAGACGGCGTAAGCCGACTACCAGGCAACCGTTTTCGAAACGCTGCTCGCGTACTTCGAATCGTCCGCTGGGAATCGGTACTCGCCGCTC
>JBDTMS010001015.1:0-1815 GCA_039934195.1 Betaproteobacteria bacterium | reverse complement strand
CGTCGTCTGCCGCCAGTTGTAATCGATCAGGCTCTCGCCGTAACCGTTGAACAGCTGGAAGTAGCCTTTCAGACGTCCGGCGAGCGGAAAGCTCCAGTCGAATTGCGCCGATCCGCGCGGCTCTTTCAAGTTGAATGTCGAGCGCGCGAGGAGAGAAAATTCCTGTCTGCCGTATTTGTAGACTGCCAGGACGTCGCCGCGGCCGATGTAGGACGTGATGTCGGGATTGTTGTCGGTGTCCGCGCCTTCTCTGAAGCGATACCAGGGACGTATCAGCAGCGCGAAATCGCCGCGTTCGAATCCAACCTGTGCATACGCGCGATTCCAGCTGCGCGAGAGGGGATCGGTGCGGCCGTTCGATTGATGCACCAATCCGAAGTTGACGAAACGCCCGCGCAGGCCGAGTAAATCGTAATCGGTATGCACGACCATCATCGCTTCCGGCTCGTAATCGGTTTCGCGAAACGGCCGTGAGCCCTGCGGGTTGTACACCTGCCAGTGGCTTTGCTGTGTATAGGCGAGCCACACATCCGCGCGCCCGCCGAACAGACCTTCTGCGGCTTTCGCTTTCAAGCTGATCTGAAATTTCGCTTCCGCTGCGTCGAGCCCGAGGTTGGGCGAATTCGATTGCGCGATGATCGGTCTGAACGGCGCGTCGTTTACGCTACTGCTCCAGCGGACGGGCAACAGATAGTTCTGCTTGTGCGCCTGCAGCTTGAACAGCCCAGAGGTGGTGCCGGGATCGAGCTCCCAATGCAGGCCGAGCGGGGTCGACGTTGCGACGGCGGCCGCGCTCGGTGGTGGACCCGCGTCGGGATCTTTAATCTCCTGCGCCACAGTGTCCTTTTGCTCGAGCGTCGGCGCGGTCGGGGCGGGCGTGTTCGGCCGCGCGCGTCCGGCGATCTTGTCGTAGCAGGCAAGCCGCGCGAGGCCCTCGTCGATGCGAGCGCAGCTTGCCAAATCTTGCGCAGCAGCCATCAACGGCGCCATCGAAGCGATCGCGGCGAACAGTCGAAGTTTCATGAGCACGGTTCCTTCAGTGAGTTCCCTCGGCCATGAATGCCGTGGCATACGGTCATCGCACGATCGCGAACGGAGATCGGTCAGACCCAATCGGATGATCGTTTAGTTGCCGCGCCGCAGTAACGACCTGTGGGAGTAATGCGAACGGCGCGAGTTCATAAATGTTTTTGACCGCCGAGATTCGTTAAGCCAAATTATTAATAATTCACACCGCTTAAAAAACAGAGATCGATGCGCCGGTCGGTAGCCGACCGGACGGATCGCGGGGAGGAGGACCATGGTTCCAAGGAGCTCGCTTGTCGATGAGCGAACGGTGTCGGTTGCGCTTATCGCGTCGAGCATGTTGGTCTGGTCGTTGACTGCAACGGCGGCCGACGGCGACGTTACCGCGCCAGAAGTGGAAGGTGATCGGTCATTACGCGACAGGCATCGGCACGACCGACGCAGCGAGCGCCGGCTCGGTAAACGCCAAGCTGATCGAAGATCGCCCGATCCTGCGGCCCGGCGAAATTCTCGAGTTCGTCCCCGGCATGGTGGTCACGCAGCACAGCGGCGATGGCAAAGCGAACCAGTATTTTCTGCGCGGCTACAACCTCGATCACGGCACGGACTTCGCAACTTACGTCGCCGGCATGCCGGTCAACAACCCGACGCATGCGCACGGCCAGGGTTACGCGGATCTCAACTTCATGATCCCCGAGCTGGTGTCGCGCATCGATTTCAAGAAGGGTCCGTACTATGCGGAAGAAGGCGACTTCGCTTCGGCCGGCGCCGCGCACTTCGACTATTTCA
>JBDTMS010001014.1:0-1823 GCA_039934195.1 Betaproteobacteria bacterium | reverse complement strand
TGCTGTCAGCCCGAGGCGAGCGCACGCAGGCGGCGCGATGTGCGCTTCGGCTCGATCGAAATCATCGTGCATGATGGTCGCATTACGCAGATCGAACGGCGCGAGAAGCTGCGCTTCACCACCGCCAATTCGCCTGAGTGATGGCGTCTCGGCGCTGCGAAGGCAGTCACCGCTCTCGTTCGCGAGGCCGCACGTAACTTTCACCGCAACGCTTGCGCGCCCGCGAGCGGTTAGCCAACCAGTCGACTGGCGGCAACGACAACAACAATCGAAGCGAGCTGACCGCGCGGTCGGAAGGTCTCTTCCTGCAGCACGGGAGACCTTCAAATGGGGTACTCACGCTCGTGGGCCGCAGCCTTGCTCATCGGTACCAGCATGACTAGCCAGTCGCCTTTCGTCGTCGCGCAAACGCCGGCTTTCGTCGAGGAAGAGCTGCGTCAAGAGTTGCGCGAAATGCGTGCGAAGCTCGAGCGGCTCGAGAAGAGGCTCGCGCAACAGACCGGCGCGGCGCCTTCACCCACGCAGGAGAAGAAAACGGCGCAACCCGGCGCACCTGCTGCCGATCCGGCATTGCAAGACCGCGTCGACGCGTTGGATCAGCAAGTGCGGGTGCTCGGGCGCAAACAGGAAATCGCGCAAGGGGAGAAAGCCGCTAAGGACATCCCAGCTGTCATCGCCGGCGCAAGCGGTCTCGACGTACGCTCGGCTGACGGGCAGTTCGAGTTGAAATTTCGTGGGGTCGTGCAGACGGACGGGCGATTCTTCCTAGGCGATTCGGTCGGTACCGACACTTTCTTTTTACGCAGAGTGCGGCCGATCTTCGAAGGCACGCTGTACGGCATCTACGATTTCCGCATCATGCCTGTCTTCGGAGGCGGCAAGGCCAACGTCCAGGATGCGTATGTCGACGCGCGCTTCAAACCGTATGCGAAGCTGCTGGTCGGCAAATCGAAAGCGCCGGTCGGCCTCGAGCGATGGCAGACGGACGTCGACACGCGCTTCGTCGAACGGGCGTTTCCGACCGACCTCACGCCCAATCGCGACATCGGCATAGAGTTGCACGGGGACCTCGGCAATCGTTTGCTCGAGTACGAGGTCGGCGTGTTCAACGGCTCGGTCGATGGCGGCAGCAGCGAGGCCTTCACCAACGAACAGGACAACAACATCGATAAGGAATATACAGCGCGCTTGTTTGCACTGCCGTTTCGCAACGTCCCCGGCGCGCTGCAGGACCTCGGGCTCGGGATCGGTATGAGCTACGGGAACCTCGGTGGATCGAGTCCAGCGGCCGGCTTGGCTACCATTCAGCAAACCAGCCTGCCGACCTACAACACGCCTGCGCAACAGGCGTTCTTTTCCTATCGCACAGCGGCGCCGAGCGCCACCTATGCCAACGGGCAGCGTCTGCGTTGGGCACCGCAGGCATACTGGTATTACAAATCGTTCGGCGTGCTAGGTGAATACGTCATCGTCGATCAGGACGTCGCTCGCAATCTTTCGCCCGCTGCTGCGGCCCGCGCGAAACTGCGCAACAGTGCGTGGCAAGTCCAGCTCAGCTATCTTCTGACTGGCGAAGATGAATCGTTCTACCGGATCAAGCCGCTGCGCGCGTTCGAAATCGGCAAACCCGGCTGGGGCGCGTTCGAGCTGGTCGCGCGCTATAGTGAATTGACCGTCGATCCTGCGGCGTTCTCCGGCGGCAGCAATTCTTTTGCGGATCCCACGGTATCGGCGCACAACGCAGTTGCGTGGGCGGTGGGTTTAAACTGGTACCTAAATTCGAACATCAAAGCGATGTTCGACTACGAACAGACGCGCTTCAC
>JBDTMS010001013.1:0-1823 GCA_039934195.1 Betaproteobacteria bacterium | reverse complement strand
CGTACAACGATTACGAGATCGTGGCCGCCAATCTGCTCGATGGCGCGAATCGCAAGTGGACCGATCGCATTACGTCATACGCGTTATTTATCGATCCGCCGCTCGGGCGCATCGGCGTGACCGATGCAGAAGCGCGCCGCAGCGGTCGCAAATTTCTGGTCGGCAAGCGTCCGATGACGCGGGTGAATCGCGCGGTGGAGAAAGGCGAGACGCAAGGCTTCATGAAGTTTTTGATCGATGCGGATAGCAAGCACATCGTCAGCGCGACGATTCTCGGCACCGGCGGCGACGAGGTCGTGCATTCGCTATTCGATGCGATTTACGCGGGACAACCGTACACCGATGTAGCGCAGCGCATGCGCATTCATCCCACGGTCAGCGAGCTGATTCCGACTACGTTGAGCGACCTGCAACCGTTGGTTTGATTCTCGCGCTGCGTTCACGCAGAACGAACGAGCGAGCGCTCCAGCAGCTCGAATCCCCAGTGAACGATGAGCGCCAACAGCGCAGCCGGGATAGCGCCGGCGAGCAGCATCGCGTTATCGTTCAGCGCAAGACCCGTGGTGATCCGCTCGCCGTAGCCGCCCGCGCCGATAAATGCAGCAATGGTCGCAGTGCCGACGTTGATCACGGCAGACGTCTTGATGCCCGCCAGAATCGTGCGCGACGCAAGCGGCAGCTCGATGAGCCGCAATCGCGCAAGCCCAGGCAGCCCAAGCGCGGTGGCTGACTCTTTCAAACCGGGCGCGATGTCGGTCAAGCCGCTGTGCGTGTTGCGCACGATCGGCAGCAGCGAATAGAGAAACAACGCAACCAGCGCCGGCCAGATGCCGATCATGCCCATCACCGGGATGAGAAAAGCGAGCAGCGCAAGCGACGGAATGGTTTGCACCAATCCCACCACGGTGAGAATCGGTTGCGCAGCCGACGGCGTGCGCGCTGCCCATATCCCGAGCGGCACACCGACGGCGACGCCGGCTGCGAGCGATACGAACACCAGCATCAGATGCTGCCAAGTCAGGCGCCAGAAATCGCCGCCGAACAATAGCGTCCAGAAGCTGTTCGATCGCGCCTTCGGTTGTGTGCCCGTGGCATGCGCCGCGAAACCTTGTGCTACTTCTGCGAACGGCTTGCTCTCGATTTCCGCCTGCGCATTCATCGCCACCATTGCCGGCGCGTCGATGCTGCCTTGCAGTTTCTGCAGCGCCGCCCAGGCTTGCGGAAATCGCTTCGGCACGTCGAGGCGATAGATGAACACGGCGCCGTAATCGGGAAAGAAATGGCGATCGTCTTTCAGCACGCGCAATTTGTATTTGGCGATCTTCGCATCGGTCGAGTAGATATCCATCACGTTGATTTGCCCAGCCGCCAGCGCCTCGTACGCGAGACCATGGTCCAGGCCGCGGGCATCCTGCGGCAGCGCATAGGTGCGCTTCAACCCCGGCCAGCCGTCGCCGCGATTTAGAAATTCATGCGATAACCCGAAGGTGAGCTCGGGGTGCTTGGTCAAGTCGGTGATCGTCGCGATGTTGAGCTGCTGCGCTTGCGAATCGAGCATCGCCAGCGCGTAGGTATTTTCGAAGCCCAGCGGAATCGCCGCGCCGAGCCCGAGCGGCGCCAGTCCGCGATTGAGCGAATCGAGATCGGACGCGTCGATCTTCAGCAACTCGCGCGCGATGGTGCCGGTGTAATCGGGATACAGATCCACCGAACCGCTCTTCAGCGCGGCGAATAAAATTCCGGTATTGCCGAGGCCTTGCTTGTGCTCGGCTTGCGTGCCCGCGGCACGTACAGTCTGCAGCGCGATCTCGCCGAGAATGTAC
>JBDTMS010001012.1:0-1824 GCA_039934195.1 Betaproteobacteria bacterium | reverse complement strand
CGCCGTTCATCATCGAAAAGAGCGAGCTCATGGTGCGACGCTGGAGCAGCGCGGATTGGATGTATCGCGCAATGGCGCTGCACAACATCGCCGCGCAGGCGTTGGCAACACAAAGCCACGTGATCATTTGCGGTTACGGCCGCACTGGTCAGTACCTCGCACGCCTGCTCGATCAGGAAGGATTGCAATTCATCGCACTCGACGTCGACCCTCAGCGTGTTCGCGAGGCCGCCGCTGCTGGCGAGAGCGTTGTGTTCGGCGACGCTGCTCGCCGTGAGGTGTTGATCGCGGCAGGCGTTATGCGCGCGAAGGCGCTGGTGGTGTCGTATGCAGACACGGCGTCCGCGCTGCGGATTCTAAATCTCGTGCATGAGCTCAGACCAGACGTGCCGGTCATCGTCCGAACGCTAGATGACAGCGATATCGAAGAGCTCAAACATGCAGGCGCGGCTGAAGTGGTGCCAGAAATCATGGAAGGCAGTTTGATGCTCGCATCGCACGCGATGATGCTGGTGGGGGTGCCGTTCAATCGCGTTCTGCGTCGTATTCGCGAGACGCGCGAGCGCCGCTACGATCTGTTCCGCGGCTTCTTCCGCGGTGTGACTGATGAGGCGGGGGACGATCGCGATCACCTGCAGCCGCGTCTGCATTCCGTGTTGATCACGTCGGATTCGGTAGCTGTGAACAAGACGCTGCGCGAGCTGAATCTAATGAAAGTCGGCGTCGAGGTTACCGCCATTCGACGCCGCAATATTCGTAGCCCCGATCCGGATCCAGAGACGCGCTTGCTCGAGGGCGACGTGGTTGTATTGCGCGGGCTGGAAGAGACCTTGGCGCTCGCGGAGAACACTCTGCTCAGGGGTTGAAGCCAGGCCTCTCGCAGCTACAGCAGGCTTGCCCCGCCGCAGTTTGGTTGGCCAACTGTTTCACTCCAAGTTCCGTTGGCTCCCGGCACGCCGGCGCCATCGATATTGGTACAGCTGTCGTCATTAGTTCCGCCGACGTCCGGTCCGCCGCCCGCGCCTGCAAAAGTCGAGAATTGAAATGCTCCGGTATAAGGCAATCCGTCGTCGATCTTGCGATCTACTTCCGCGATGATCGCGACCGGGATTTGATTTCCGGTCTTGATGGTGTGCCGATCCATGGCGTTGAAGCTGTCCCCCCAGGCATGATCGAATGCAACTTGCACATACGCGCCGTACGGATTTTGCGGCGTGTTCTGCGGTGTTGCGCTGACGATAGGGCCGCTGGTCATCGTGTAGCTGCCATTTAGAAATCCAGCCGCGGAGAGGTGACTCCACGCCAGAATATCTTCGCGAATCGCGCCGCCGGTGCCGGGCTCGATACGTCCATTGCCATTGCCGACCAGGCAGGTAGCGGGACACGCGATGTTGACATCGGCTTGGCTGTAGTCCCCTGGAAGCGCGCGATAGCGATCCTCGAAACCGAAGAAAGCCGCTTTCGCTCCGTCTTGTTGTGAGATCAAATTGCGCACGCGCGCGCTTCGAATTAATTCCTGTCCGGCGAGTACGCCGCCCAATAGCAGGCCGACGATCACCAGGACGATGGCGATCTCGATGAGCGTAAAGCCGCGATTGCTTTTTTGCATGCTGTTGCCTGGCTGCAAGTGAAGACGCCTGCTGGACTTGTCGTCGAGCAGGCGTCGGGTAGCGAAGAGCGATCAACCCCGCGCGTTTCTTAGAACAGGCTGGCCGCGCCGCAGTTGGTGGCGCTGCCGCTGAGCGCCCAGGTGATGTTCGGTGCCGTGCCGACGACGCATGTTCCAGCACCGGTGGTGGCCGGAGCGGTAGAACCTGCAGGAGC
>JBDTMS010001011.1:0-1824 GCA_039934195.1 Betaproteobacteria bacterium | reverse complement strand
CGGCGATGCCGTTGATGGTCAGCAAAATTGCGCGCTTGGTTCGATCGTCGTGCTCGCCGGATCGGAAGCGCCGCAACGATTCGACTTGCAGGTGATTGAGCGGATCGATGTACGGCGTTCGATCGCGTACGCTGCGCGCGAGCGCCGGATTGCTCTCGAGCAGCTCGCGCTGCCCGGTAATGGCAAACAGGTGGCGCATCGTAGTTTTCATCTCGTCTTGAATGCGCCCGAAGATCCGGTCGCGCAATTCCACATCCGCGACCAGCTCGGCATAGCGTGAGGCGATATTGATGTCGCTTTTCGCCAGCAGCATGTCCATGTTCGATAGCAACGCCTGAAAGAACGGCCAGCGAGCATACATCTCCTGCAAGTTGCGCATCGCGCTGTCCCCCTGCGTTTTAATCAGGTGTGCGACCGCGGAACCGAACCCGTACCAGCCCGGCAACATGATGCGTGCGAGCGACCAGCTGAACACCCAGGGAATGGCACGCAGGTCTTCGATGCGATCGCTTTTTTTACGCGATGCGGGCCGGCTGCCGACGTGTAGATCGGCGATTTCGGTAATCGGGGTGGCGGCGCGAAAGAACGTGACGAAACCGGGCGTCTCATACACGAGATCGCGATACGCGACGAACGCCTGGTTCGACAGTACTTCCATCACGTCGTTGTAATGCGCCGGAACCGCCGCGCGATTTTCATCGAGCAGCAAAGTTGCCTCGAGCGTGGCGGCAATCAGCGTTTCAAGATTGCCGCGGCCGATATCCGGATCCGAATATTTACTGGCGATGACCTCGCCTTGTTCCGTGATGCGGATCTGACCTTGTACGCTGCCGGGCGGCTGCGCGAGGATAGCCTGATAGCTGGGCCCGCCGCCACGGCCGACCGTGCCGCCGCGGCCGTGGAACAGGCGCATCTTGAAACCATGACGCTTGTATACCTCGACCAGCTCCACCTCGGCTTTATAGAGCGACCAGTTCGACGTCAGGTAGCCGCCGTCTTTGTTGCTGTCAGAATAGCCCAGCATGATCTCCTGCACGTTGTCGCGCGATTGCAGAAGGTCGCGATACAGCGGAATCGAGAACAGCGCGTCCATGATCTCGCCGCAGCCGCGCAAATCGCCGATTGTCTCGAACAGCGGAATGATGTTGACCTGCGAGGTAGGCGTGGGACCGGGCACGATCAAACCGGCTTCTTTCAAGAGCAGCGCGACTTCCAGCACATCGCTAACGCCGTTGGCATTGGAAATGATGTAGTTCGGCAGCGCTTGCGCACCATAGGTCGCGTGCAGCGCCGCGGCTGCGTCCATAATCGCCAGCTCTTTCTGTGCGAGCTCGCTGTAAGTCAGAAACGGCGAGCGCAGCAGGCGCGGCATCGTCAGCTCATCGAGCAACCATTTCTGCCGGTCGTTTTCAGGCAGATCGAGATAGCCCTCGCGTCGAGCGCCGAGGCTGAATAACTCTGCTACGACCTGTTCGTGGATGCCGCTGTGCTGGCGCATATCCAGCGGTGCGAGATGGAAAGCGAACACGCGCGCTGCACGCATCAGGCTGCGTAGTCGACCGTCCGCGATCCGGCTCGAGCCGTTTGCTCGCAACGAATCTGACAGCACCTGCAAATCCGCAGCGAACGCATCGGCAGTCGGATAAGGCGTCGAAGGCGCGACTTCGCGGCGCTCCGGTGCGTGATCCAAAACGCGCGACGTCGCTGCAAGACGCGCGTAGATACCGGTCAACGCCCGCCGATAAGGCTCGTCCTGACGATGCGCCGAACCATCCGGCGAGCGCTCCGCCAGCGCTTGCAGCTCATCGGTCACAGAAATCATAC
>JBDTMS010001010.1:0-1824 GCA_039934195.1 Betaproteobacteria bacterium | reverse complement strand
CTCGATGGCGACGGCGCGGCGCTCATGCGGATGGGTGCGTTCGCGACGCTCGGCGCATACGGACCGCCGAACCTGACGCATGTGCTGCTCGACAACGGTGTGCACGACTCGACCGGGGGACAGGCGACGGTATCGCCGAACGTATCGTTTGCCGCCATCGCCGCTGCTTGCGGTTACGCGTCCGCTGTCGACAGCGACGATCCCAATGTACTGGACGAGGTGTTCGCGGCACCTGCGCTCGACGGTCCGCGATTCGTACGGCTGGCGATAAAGGCAGGCGCGCCGAGCGACTTGCCGCGTCCCACCATCACGCCCGTCGAGGTGAAGACGCGCCTGATGCGCCACATCGGCGTCCACGAGAGCGCGCACTGATGTTGCTGCTCAACCCCGGACCGGTTACGTTGACCGAACGCGTTCGCAGCAGCCTTCTGCAGCCCGACCTGTGCCATCGCGAGAGTGAGTTCTTCGATCTGCAAGATGCGGCGCGCGCAGGCTTGTTGCATGTCTATAGGCTTGACCCTGCCGTGTGGGCCGCGATTCTGATCACCGGTTCAGGCACGGCGGCAGTCGAGAGCATGATCGCTGCGCTGGTGCCGAACGAAGGCAAGCTGCTGATCGTGGAGAACGGCGTGTACGGCGAGCGCATCGCCCAGATCGCCGGTCAATACCGTATCCCACACGAGACGTTGACGCATGAGTGGATGCAGCCGCTCGACCTCGACAACGTTGTCGCGCGACTCGACGCAGATCGGGCATTCACCCACGTCGCCGTGATTCATCATGAAACGACGACCGGTCGCCTCAACGATATTCGCAAGCTTGCAGCGGCATGCCGCGAGCGCGGGCTGCAACTGCTGATCGATGGTGTGAGCAGCTTCGGCGCCGAAGCGATCGGATTTGCCGACGGCGGCATCGCTGCAGTCGCTGCGACCGCCAACAAGTGTCTGCATGGCGTGCCGGGCGCAGCGTTTGTCGTGGTTCGGCGCGACGCGCTGGCAACAGCTGCAAGCCGCACGTTCTATCTCGATCTCGCACGCCTCGCGCGCTTGCAAGATCAGCGCAACACGCCTTTCACGCCATCGGTGCAGGCGTACTACGCGCTCGTCGAAGCGTTGCACGAGCTCGAAGACGAAGGCGGCTGGCCTGCCCGCCACGCGCGCTACGCATCGCTTGCCGAACAAGTGCGTGCGGGACTCGAAGCTTGCGGCATCGCCGGCGTTTTACCGGCGGCGGAGTCCTCCGTCGTGCTGCGCTCGTATCGATTACCGGCGCAGTTGTCGTACACCCAGTTGCACGACGGCTTGAAAGCGCGCGGCTTCATCATTTATGCGGGACAAGGCGCCTTGTCGGCCGAGCTATTCCGGATCTCGACGATGGGCAATATTCACGCGGCCGATATCGAGCGGCTGCTGGACGGCTTCTCCCAATTGCTGCGTTGAATGTGCGCTCCGGCAACGAATCATTTTGAGCAAATACTGAACATGCGATACCAACTCAACCGGCGGACGTTTTTGCGCACAGGCTTGCTGCTCGCCGCCTCTCCGGTGTGCGGTCGATTAAGTGGTGCGGAAGTAACCGCCGATAATGCGGTGGCGCGCGTCCGTTCGTTCTACGCCGCGCTGCTCGACACGATGAAGCAGGCGAAGCGGCTCAGCACCCAGGGACGGTTCGACAAGCTGGCGCCGGCAGTCCGCGCGACCTTCGATCTCCCCGCGATGACGCGGATGGCGGTTGGCCCGAGCTGGACGTCGATGAGCGCCGAAGATCAGGCCGCACTCATCGATGTGTTTTCTCGCATGACGATCGCCACCTATGCCAGTCGTT
>JBDTMS010001009.1:0-1828 GCA_039934195.1 Betaproteobacteria bacterium | reverse complement strand
GCATTTGAATCCCCCTTGGACGAGCGCGCGATTATACAAACTCGCGGGCTTCGCGCCGCATCCTTACGTAAGCTCTGTCGTTTTTTTTTAGTTCGAGCCGACTTCTGTGTTGCTTCTGCCCTCGGTGATCACGGCAGACCTGGGTGATCACAGCAGATATACAAAATGAAAAAGGCTGCCCGAAGGCAGCCCTTTTCGCAATGCTTACTTCGATATCAGCGATTCTGAATGTACATCGTGACTTCGAAGCCGAAACGCATTTCGGTGAATTCGGGTTTGGTCCACATAGTATTCTCCTCGTTAGGTCTGACTTCCAAAGGGGTTCAGCAATCTTGCGCGTGCTGTAGTTCTTGCTGACTGCTAACTGGCTGCTACGAGAATCATTGTGTCGAATCCGAAGCTTTAGCAACAGGCGAAAAACGCTGAAAACGCCCTCATGATTTTCATTAGTCTCTTAGGGCTCGAGCAAGCCCGAGCGAATCGCGATAATGGCCAGCTCGGCCGAATTCGATGCCCCTAATTTCTGTTTTATATTATATAGATGCGTGCCGACGGTGCGCGGACTTAGCGACATTACCTCGGCGATGTCCGCCACCGACTGGCCGCCCGCCAGCGCCAGGAACACCTTGAATTCTTTCTCGCTCAGCATATCGACCGTATTTTTGCCGCCGTTCAGTTGTTGCACGGCGAGTTGCTGAGCAATGTTGGGTTCCAGATAAGTTTTGCCGAGGGCGACTTGCCGGATCGCATGAATGAGCTCCTCGGCAGCGCTTCGTTTGGTGAGATAACCGACGGCGCCGGCCTTCAGCACGCGGCGCGCGTGCATCACATCTTCATGCGCTGACAATACCAGCATGCGCGCCTGCGGCTCGCGGGCGAGTATTCGATCGATTGCTTCGAGCCCTCCGATTCCCGGCATCGAGATATCCATCACCGCGACGTCCGGCTTGATCTCGGAGTACAGACGCACGGCTTCCTCGCCGCTGTCGGCCTCACCGACCACGGTGATGTCGGATGCGCCGTCGAGCAGCAAGCGAAACCCCATGCGCACGACCGCATGGTCATCTACCAGCATCACGCGGATAACACTTGCACTCATTGGGCTGCCACCTGTCGATTTTCGTCGTCTTTATTGTGCTGCTCGTTGCCGATCGGGATCAGCGCAATGACTTGCAAGCCGGAAGCTGCCGCCCAGGGCCTGCACGCGTTCGCGCATACCCATCAAACCGAAGCGCGCCGTCTCACCGTCCATCCCGTTCTCCAGACCTTTGCCGTTGTCCGACACCCGTAGCTCCATCATGTCGCCCGTCCGTTTGACTTCAATGTGCACCCGCGACGCCTGCGCATGCCGCAGTACGTTGGTCAGGCATTCTTGCACCAGCCGGTAGACGGTGATGTTGATCGTCTCTCCGAGATTGCTCAAATCGGATGTCAAACTCAGCTCGCAGACAATTTCGGGGTGGCGTTCGCGCCAGGTGCCGACGTAATCCTGCAGGGCTTCATTCACGCCGAGATGGTCCAGTGCGCTCGGACGCAGCTGCCGAATGATACCGTGCACGACGTCGTAAATATGGCTAGCGACGCTGACGATGGTTTGTGCGCTGCTGTGTATCTCGGGGGAGGATGTCTGCGAGCGATTCGCGATTGCAGCGCCGATGGTCTTGATCGCAGTGACGCATTGCCCCAACTCGTCGTGCAGCTCGCGCGCGATGCTTCGCCGTTCTTCTTCCAAGCGCGTCTGTATCAGATGGGTGAGACGCCGATTTTGCTCGAGCTCGTGCTCGGCCTGTTGCGCGCGTCGATGCTCAGTGATGTCACGCATGCTGCA
>JBDTMS010001008.1:0-1832 GCA_039934195.1 Betaproteobacteria bacterium | reverse complement strand
TACAAGCTATCGACCAGGCGAAAAGTACCGCGGTCGACTTGGCGATCAAGTTCGGCCCGAAGGTGCTGGTGGCGGTAATCGTTCTGCTGTCGGGCTGGTTCGTCGCCCGCTGGATCGGCAACGTGATGGACAGGGTGTTCCGCAAGCTGCATCTGGAACCGCCGGTCCGCCAGTTGCTGATTCGCATCCTCCGCGTGCTGGTGCTCGGATTGTTTTTGATCATGGCGCTGCAGAATCTCGGCATCGAGCTGCTGCCGCTGATCGCCGGCATCGGCCTCGCGGGCGCCGGCATTGCGCTTGCCATGCAAGGCGTATTGAGCAATATTGTCGCCGGCCTGACGATCATCTTTACGCGGCCGTTTCGGGTCGGCGAGTACATCTCGATCGTCGGCGTCGAAGGCCGCGTCGAGAACATCAGTTTGTTCACCAGCACGCTGAGCCATTCCGACTTGTCGCGCATCGTCATCCCGAATCGCAAGATCGTCGGCGAGATTCTGCACAACTACGCGGATGTGCGGCAGCTCAACATCGTGGTCGGCGTGGCTTACGACACCGACCTGGGACAAGCCATTGCGGCGATACATGAGATTCTTACGCTCAATGCGCATGTACTGAAAGACCCGGCGCCGGTCATTCAAGTCATCATGCTGGCGGATTCATCGGTGAATATCGGCGTCAAACCCTGGGTCGCGGTGCCGGACTATGGCGCCGCGGGTGGCGAGATCAATCGCGCGATCGTCGAGACGTTTCGCGGTCGCGGCATCGTCATACCGTTCCCGCAACGCGAAGTGCGCATGCTCACGGCGGTATCCGGTTAATTCCAGGTTCGCAATCAACTGCCGCTTGACGCCCTTCTTGGGCAGGCAAACTGCAAAAATCGAGAGGACTGCAATGACCGCATTGAGCGCAACGACTAAAGAAAAGCTGCAAATCATCAGCACCGCAACGATCAGCACTTTGCTGTTCAAGCGTGGGCTGCGCAACACCTGGTTGCACGGCGTGAAGCGGGTGAGCGCGGTGAAGACCAACATGGTCGGCGAGGCGTTCACCTTGCGCAATATTCCGAATCGCGAAGACCTGGACCAGGTCAGCATCTTCGAGAATCCGAATCATCCGCAGCGCAAGGCGTACGACACGGTGCCCGAAGGCCATGTGTTGATCATCGATTGCAGGCAGGACACGCGGGCTGCATCGGGCGGCGGCATTCTGACCTCGCGCCTGCAGGTGCGCGGCGCCGCAGGTCTGGTGTCCGACGGTTGTCTGCGCGATATCGATGAGATCGGCGCGATGCAATTCCCGGTGTTTTGCGCGGGCGCTGCGGCACCGTTGAATTTGGCGCGTCACCACGCAGTAGATGTGAATGTGCCGATCGGTTGCGGCGGCGTTGCCGTGTTTCCAGGCGATGTCGTGGTCGGCGACGCCGATGGTGTGGTCATCCTGCCGGCGCATCTCGCAGACGAGATCGCGAATGAGGCGGTGGAGATGGAAAAGTTCGAACGTTTCGTGATGCAGGAAGTCGCGCGTGGACAGCCGATCATCGGCACCTATCCGCCGACGCCGGACGTGCGTGCGCGTTACGTAGAATCAACGAAGAAGAGCGGCGGCTGATTTAAGGCGCCAGCCGTTCGACGATCCAGTTCGAGCCGTCCGCACGATAGCGCACGCGATCGTGCAGGCGGCTGGGGCGCCCTTGCCAAAATTCGAAGTAACTCGGTTCTAAGCGATAGCCGCCCCAGTGCGGCGGCCGCTCGGGATCGCTGCCGTATTTGAGCTCTGCCTGCGCGAACTCGGTTTCGATAATGCGGCGGTCCGCCATCACCTGACTCTGCGGC
>JBDTMS010001007.1:0-1835 GCA_039934195.1 Betaproteobacteria bacterium | reverse complement strand
CCGATATCGCTGCCAAAGCCGAGGTGATCGATCTGATTGCCGATTGCGTCGATCGCGTAAATGCCGAGCTCGCAGCCGACGCGGTGATGGCACAGTCGCAGATCCATCGATTCCTGGTTCTACATAAGGAGCTCGACCCGGACGACGACGAGCTGACGCGCACGCGCAAGGTACGGCGCGGCTTCATTGCCGAGAAATACGCGCCACTGGTCGACGCGCTGTACTCGGACAAAACATCGCAGCACATCGAAACGCTGGTGCGCTTCGAAGACGGCCGCCAGCGAATGGTCAGCGCGGACGTGCAGATCCGCAATGCCAATACGTATGCCGTGGTCACCGGAGAGCACGCCGCCTGAGCGCGGCGCGGCCCTAGCGACTTAACTCGAGTGCCACCGTGAGCGCAGCGCGTAATTCCGCAGAAGTCATTCTCGCCGTCCACAACGTTTCGCTTGCGTTCGGCGGCGTCAAAGCGTTGAGCGAGGTGACTTTCGACGTTCGCGAGCGCGAAGTACGCGCGATCATCGGTCCGAACGGTGCCGGCAAGTCGTCCATGTTGAACGTCATCAACGGCGTCTACCATCCGCAGCAGGGCAGCATTACGTTTCGCGGTGAAGTGCGACAACGTATGAATCCACATCGCGCCGCCGTGCAAGGCATCGCTCGTACGTTTCAGAATATTGCTTTGTTCAAAGGCATGAGCGTGCTGGACAACATCATGACCGGCCGCATGCTGAAGATGAAATCCACCCTGATCGAGCAGGCGCTGTACATCGGACGCACCCGGCTCGAGGAGCTCGCGCAGCGCGAGAAAGTCGAGGAGATCATCGACTTTCTGCAAATCGAGCACATTCGCAAAACGCCGGTTGGGAGGCTGCCCTACGGACTGCAAAAACGCGTGGAGCTGGCGCGCGCGCTGGCCGCGGAGCCGGTGCTGCTCCTGCTCGACGAGCCGATGGCCGGTATGAACGTCGAGGAGAAAGAGGACATGTGCCGCTTCATTCTCGATGTCAACGACGAGTTCGGCACCACCATCGTTTTGATCGAGCATGACATGGGGGTGGTAATGGACCTATCGGATCGCATCGTCGTGCTCGACTATGGGCGTAAGATCGCCGACGGTCTGCCCGATGAAGTACGCGCTGACCAAAGCGTCATCAACGCCTACCTAGGCGTGGCGCACTAGAGTCCGGCGGCATGCGGACGTGCGAGGACATGTCTTAGATGGCCAACGATTTCGACGCGGCGTAAGCCGAAGGATTAATCGGTGTCTTTCTTTTTCGAAGTGTTGATCGGCGGCTTGCTGGCCGGGGTGATGTACTCCCTGGTCGCGCTCGGCTTCGTGCTCATCTACAAAGCTTCCGGCGTGTTCAACTTCGCGCAAGGCTCGATGGTCCTGTTTGCCGCACTGACCTATGTCGGCATGCAGGAGAAATTCGGCTTTCCGTTCTGGCTTGCGTTTCTCGTCGCGTTGGCCGTAATGGTTGTCGTGGGCGTTCTGACCGAGCGAATCGTATTGCGTCCGCTGGTGAATCAGCCGCAGATATCACTGTTCATGGCGACCATCGGACTCGCGTTTTTTCTCGAGGGTTTGAGCCAATTGATCTGGGGCACCGGCGTGCATCCGCTGAGCCTGGGCATCACCGACGAGCCGATCGAATCGCTGCTGACCCAATTCAATATCGTGGTGAGCAAATTCGACGTGGCCGCCGCGATCGTCGCGGGCGTTCTGGTTGCGGTGCTCGCGATCTTTTTCAACCGCACGCGCATCGGTCGCGCGCTTCGCGCCGTCGCCGACGATCACCAGGCGGCGCTGGCGGTCGGCATCCCGCTGCAGC
>JBDTMS010001006.1:0-1836 GCA_039934195.1 Betaproteobacteria bacterium | reverse complement strand
GCGTCGCCCTTACAAGGCGAATGTCGGGAGTTCGAGCCTCTCAGCACCCACCAGCTATCGTTTACGATCCCCGTTGCTTCGCGTTTTTTAGTTTCGGATATAGCTGCTCCGAACCGCGATGGAATCGGCGATGATGTGGTGGCGGTGGAACTGAGCAGGCGGGGTTGAACTAACGGTTTGATCCGTGCTCCTTGCGACGTCGTTTCCTGATGTTGCTCTCCTGGGATGTTATTCCCCGTGGGATGTTATTTAAGACACGTGTTTTTCTGGAGTGGTAGTTCAGTTGGTTAGAATACCGGCCTGTCACGCCGGGGGTCGCGGGTTCGAGTCCCGTCCACTCCGCCAGTTCAAAGCAAAGGCGAACTTACGAGTTCGCCTTTTTGTTATGCCATGTCTTTGTCTGCTGGGCCGCGTTTGCAATGGCGGCGTGCATGTGTGCAGCCGAATGGATCTCGCTTAAGCCCGCTGCCGGGTGTCCAGTCATCGGGCAACGGTCAATCTCAGCCTTGGCCGCGCACGTAGTCGCATCGCCGCGGTAAGATCTACCGTGTGGCATGATGCACGCAATCGTTGCACCTGCATGTCGCTGCGCACGCGTCGCGGCACTTCTTCGAGGCCACTCAATGTACGACTTCATACATCGCCACAAACGCATCCTGCAGATCGTCCTGGCGGTATTGATCGTGCCGCCGTTCGCGCTATTCGGGATGGATTGGTACTTCCGCGGCGACAGCGACGGCGGCAACCAGGTTGCGCAAGTCGGTGGCAGCTCTATCAGCCAGCGCGAATTCAGCGAGGCGTTGCGCCAGCGTCAAGAGCAGATGCGTCAGATGATGGGCGGCAAAGTCGACCAGGCCACCTTGGACAGTCCAGAAGTTCGCCGCGCCGTCCTCGACCAATTGATCAACGAGCGCCTGATGTACACCGCCGCCTTGAAGTCCGGCATGTCGGTTTCCTCGGCAGAGTTGAAAAAGGTGATCGGCGATATTCCTGCATTTAAGGATGGCAACGGCGCGTTTTCGTCGCGCCGCTACAGCGAACTGTTGCGCTCCCAAGGCATGAGCGAGCCGACGTTCGAAGCGCTGATGCGCAAGGACATGATTCTCGGACGCAACCGTGATGCAGTGGCGGCGACGGCGTTTTTGCCGAACACGGTGCTCGACCGCTTGATGCGGTTGCGTCAGCAGCAGCGCGAGGTCAACCAGTACGTGCTCGAGCCTGCGCAGTTCGTGCCGCAGATCAAGATCACCGACGCTGAAGCGAAGACGTTCTATGAAGCGCACAAGGCGGAATTCGAGCAGCCCGAGCGTGTGAAACTGCAATACGTGATGCTGACGTTGGATGGCTTGCAAAAGCAGATCGTGGTTACCCCGGAAGAAGTGCAGCAGTACTTCAAGGAGCGCAGCGAGCAACTGCAAAAACCCGAGGAACGGCGTGCCAGCCACATCTTGATCTCGGTACCCGCCGGCGCGACGGCTGAACAGAAAGCGGCTGCCAGGACCAAGGCGGAAGCGCTTGCGGCCGAGGTGAAGAAAAAGCCTGCTGCGTTTGCCGAGCTAGCGAAAAAGAATTCGCAGGATCCCGGGTCTGCGGCAGAGGGCGGCGATCTGGGTTTCTTTACCCGCGGCAAGATGGTCAAGCCGTTCGACGAAGCGGTATTCGCGATGAAGTCCGGCGATATCGTGGGGCCGGTAGAGACGCCGTTCGGATATCACATCATCAGGCTCGATCAAATCAAAGCTACCGAAGGCCCGAATTTCGAAACGCTCAAGCCCACGCTTGAAGACGAGTTGCGCAAGACCAAAGCCAGCAAACTATTCGCGCAAGACGCCGAAG
>JBDTMS010001005.1:0-1841 GCA_039934195.1 Betaproteobacteria bacterium | reverse complement strand
CGTGACCGAAATACTAGATAAGCGCGAACACACCGAGACGAAAGCAGTTACAGCGGCGATCCAATCAGCGAAGCTAACGCTCGAGAGCCATCTAAGCATGCTCGCAGACTTGCGCGACTACGCTCTAGCGGATAAACAATACAGCGCTGCTATCGCCGCCGAAAAGAACCGTGGCCTGGCGGCTGGGTTCTATGTCCATCGTATCCAGGCTAGTGCGGCAGGCGGACTCACGGATCGTACGGAAGAGCAGCTCTTAGCCGATATCGTAGAAACGCTTGCGTCTGCGGGCTACACGATCTCTGGGCACGCGGTTGATAACTGACCGAGCCGTATAGCCTCCATACGTCGCCCTTTCACGGCGGTAACCGGGGTTCGAATCCCCGTGGGGACGCCAACAAAAACAAACACTTACGTAGATGAGCTGAAGTACCTCCCCACAATCAGACCCACAATCGCCTAATTCAGTGCAGGACAGCCGAGGCGGGATCGGCTGCGCGCTCCCTTGGAACTAAAATACTCGATACGCGCGCCAACTCCCACCTACTGATCGGCGGCGGCCGGAGGCGAGAGACACTGATGATGAACGAATGGACGCCCGTTCACGAGGCTGGGCACGCGGTACTCCAGATCGTGTTGGGCCTGGGTTGTCAGCATGTAGCGATCGTCCCGGACTACGAGGACATGAGCGCCGGTAGCGCAACGCACGCCGGCGAGTACCCGCAAGACGAGGACGCAGAGTTGATGAAGCTATTAGCGCCC
Organism: Betaproteobacteria bacterium; assembly: GCA_039934195.1. Taxonomy (GTDB): domain Bacteria; phylum Pseudomonadota; class Gammaproteobacteria; order Burkholderiales; family SHXO01; genus SHXO01. The sequence goes on along the minus strand of JBDTMS010001005.1, from coordinate 1,082 downwards.
GATTCGTTTTGGCTGCGGCACGCGGTCGCTCTGTACGCCGGTGCTGAAGCTGTGCGCCGTGCCGGCTACAAGGATTGGCGAGCTGGTGCCGATAGTGACTACCGCGAAGCCGTGGACGAGATCAACAAGATCACCGGCGACGAACAATCTATCGATGCGCTGTTCACGCTCGCCAAGCGCCGGACTGAAATCCTGATGGAGCACTACTGGCCAGAGATCGAGGCGGTAGTGCAATCGCTCAGTGAATCGAAGACCTTGTCTGGTGACGCTGTAGACCAGATTGTTCGGCGGTCGTGCAGGTATCAGCAGCATAGAGTGGAGCGCAGAACAGAACTGCACTAAATGCAGTACAAGCAAGCGTTTTGCTGTTGTTCATTTAGTCTCCCCCGTTCAGGAGGCGGCAAGGATGCCGCGGCATCATGGTGGACTTTCAAACACCGGATAGCAATCGCCACGGCGACTGTAGTTAGTAAGGCATGCAGCCAACAAATGTCGCGTGCGCTCGCGGGACTCGGAAAGCGTGGTCGATTGCGCCTGACAAGTCACCTCCGTCGTTTTGACTAAAGTAGGCGGTGTGGCCTCCGCCATACCCTAGAGGGAAAAGGCGTAAGGCGGGCCTCGCTGTCCCGCCTTCTACCCCACCTTCGTGACCAATCACGGATCTCTCCGGAGATGTGCGGCGGCGAAGGCCAGGCTGCGAGGAGGCAACCGGAGCGGCCGCTATGCTGCGGACGCATGGGAAGGGAAGTCCTGCGTCGTGATACACAACACGCGCACCGCCCGGTGGCCGATGCTATGAGGCCTTAGACCGATGCCCGCGGCGAGCGACGTAATGAAACCGTGAATTCTAAAGTTGCCTAGCGTGTCGTTATGCATAAGACATATCAAGCATGTCAATTTTGGGAACTCCGATCACCGATCACCGATCTGTGATCAGTGCCCAAGAAGAAAAACAACAGCCCGGCGCGTTACTACAGCGTCCAGCGCGGCCCGACCCGCGACTCGTTTTGCTGGTTCGTGGTCAAACGCCGCCGGCGAGTACGCGCTCTGGCAGACGCACCCGAAGGTCGGCCGCGTACCGA
>JBDTMS010001004.1:0-1843 GCA_039934195.1 Betaproteobacteria bacterium | reverse complement strand
GTGATCACGCCCGCCCGCGCAGCACGGAAGGTAACGTAGCCGATGATTTTCCAGCGTGGCGCGCCGAGCGCGGCGGCGGCTTCGCGCAAACTGTTGGGCACCAGCAGCAGCATGTTGTCGGTCGCCCGCACGATCACCGGGATGGCAATGAGCGCCAGCGCGAAGCTGCCCGCCCAGCCCGAGAAATGCTTCACCTGCGCTACATACAGCGCATAGACGAACAGCCCGAGAATGATCGACGGCGCGGACAGCAGAATGTCGTTCACGAAACGCGTCACCGGTGCGATCCAGCTGCGCTGACCGAACTCCGCGAGATAGACGCCGGCGAGTATGCCGATCGGCGTCGCAATCAGCGTCGCCACGCCGACCATCAGCAAGCTGCCGACGATCGCATTCAGCAAACCGCCATCGCTCCCGGGCGGTGGCGTCATCTGGGTAAACACACGCCAGTCGAGCGCGCCGAGACCTTTGACCAGCAACGTTCCCAAAATCCAGGTGAGCGCGCCCAATCCGATCAGCATCGCCGTCATCGACAACGCCAGTCCGACGCGATTGAGAATGATGCGTCTGGTGTAGATGTGCATTTGCATTACGTGCGCGCGCCTTCGCGCCGAGTCACGCGAAGCAGCAGAAATTTCGCAACGGCCAGCACGATTACCGTGATCACGAACAGCAGCAGACCGAGCGCGATCAGTGCGCTTGCATGCATCTCACTGTGCGCCTCGGCAAACTCGTTGGCGAGACTGGATGCGATGCTGTTGCCCGGACTCAGCAGCGACGTGCTGAGATCGTACGAGTTGCCGATGACAAAGGTTACCGCCATCGTCTCGCCGAGCGCGCGGCCCAGCCCCAGCATGATGCCGCCGACAACGCCGGCTTTGGTATAGGGCAGCACCACGTGCCACACGACTTCCCACGTGGTGCAACCGAGCGCGTAGGCCGACTCTTTCAGGATCGCGGGAACGATTTGAAAGACATCGCGCATCACCGCCGCGATGAACGGCAGCACCATGAGGGCGAGGATGATGCCGGCGGTCAATATGCCGATGCCCATCGGCGGCCCTTCGAACAACGATCCAAGCAGCGGCACATTGCCGAGCGTGGATTGCAGCACGGGCTGCACGTAATCGGCAAAGAACGGCGCTAGCACGAACAATCCCCACATGCCGTAGATGATGCTCGGCACCGCGGCGAGCAATTCGATGACGATGCCAAGCGGCGTGCGCAACGACGCGGGGCACAGCTCGGTGAGAAACAACGCGACGCCGAAGCTCAGCGGAATCGCCAGCGCCAGCGCGATCGCCGAGGTGACCAGCGTTCCGAAAATGGGTACGAATCCGCCGAACTGCTCGGTGACCGGATTCCATTGCGTATCGAAGATGAAGCCGAGACCGAATTTCTGGAATGCCGGCGCGGCACCGATCGCCAGCGACAGAACGACACCCGCCAGCATACCGAGCACCAGCAGCGCGAAAAACCGGCAAAGCCGGCGAAACCAGGCGTCCTGGCGCGCTTGTCGAACCGTGTTCTGAATGCGCGGCGCTTGGTCGGTCGGCACGTTGAGTACATCGGTGATGAAATGCGAGCTCAAATGTACCTCGAATCCGGGCCGGACTGTAACGTGACGAAGGGACGCTGCGCACCCGGCAGCGTCCCCGTTTGAACTACGCCCGCAGGCGCCGGAAAATTATTTCCAGACGGCTTCGCCGCTCGCGGTCTTGATCTTGGTGCGCCACGAAGCCTCGATCAGCTTCACTACGCTGTCGGGCATCGGCACGTAGTCGAGCTCGCTCGCCATCTTGCCGCCGGTTTTGAACGCCCAGGAAAAGAAGCTCAGTACGGC
>JBDTMS010001003.1:0-1844 GCA_039934195.1 Betaproteobacteria bacterium | reverse complement strand
CCGTGGGGACGCCAGAATATCAAGCAGCGGCGTAAACGGCGTTTCGGCTGAATTCGATGCCAAACCGCCAGTCCCGTGGGGCGATGAAAGCCGCAAGCTTTGCACTCGCGCCGCCGTCTAGTTCATTGCTTCCGTAGGTGGCACGTGCGGCATTGGCTTCTGTCATCACCAGAATAGCGCCGATGCGCAATGCAGATACGTAATCTTCTTCCGTGCCCTGGTACGCAAATGCCCGAGGAGCCTGAGTGCTACAGCGCCCCTTCGAGCGGGGTAACGTGGTCTGCGGCCACCGACGTGAAGTATCAGCTTGCGACCGACTTCGAATCTCGCGAGCTGGAGCATGTCGTTCAGCATGCGACTCTGGGCAAACGGGAAGCTCGAGTGCAAACGTCGGGGCGCCGCATCAACGCTAAGTCGGTATGTGACACCGGGCGCACCAGGTAGTAATCCCAATCGAGTTTTTTGCAAGACTGTCTTCGTCGATCAACTCTGCAACGCGCGAACGTACCCACGGAACGAAACATTTGCCGTTAGTGCGATTCGTGGCCGCTAACCTCTTTGCGTCTGTCGCAAACCCTCGTTCCACACAATAGTAGTAGGCGAATCGTCGCGAGCTGTTGCGGCATTCAATTGATCGGCTCATGATATTTGAATAGATTTGGATAGAGCGCTTGTGTCGTTTTCCCGACAACCCGACGGAGGTCTCTTCATGAGGTTTCTATTCCTGCTGGCGTTACTTACGCCATTGAACACCAACGCGGCGTTCTGGACTATCCAAGGAGATCTAAAAGTTGCGCCTGATTTGCCCATACCGATGGCTACCGGTACAGTCAGCGGAACCTTCTCTACGGACGACAACGGCAAACCAATTACTTGGACTATTGCGGTATCCCTACCCGACAGTGTTCCAGGCAACGGACAACTATTCACGGACACCCCTTGCGTGGCATTCAGCACGTCTCCGTCTTCGTGTACTGGCGAAGCGATTCCTGAGGGCTTTTCGTTTGCCTACAATCCGGGCATGTTCTTTCCTTCCGCTCTATTAGCTTTCACTGCCTCGAACGGCGTACTGACTTCAGCAAGTTTTGAAAGCGGCACTCGGTTGACATACATCAAGCTAGTTTTGGATCACGGTACGCTGGTATCGGTACCGATACCCGAGCCTGACATCTACCTGTTCGCCGGGCTGGGATTACTGGGTATCTACGTAAGCGTTAAGCGAGCGCGTCGCGGCACGAAATATCCTACCGGGAAAACGTACGCTCAGCGCCAAGACGAAAGTTGAGAAAGCGGCGCAGCGTGACGCCGCACGCTCTACAGCCTGCGATGCAGTGGATTTGGGCGCGTCAGCCCAGAATGCAACACCGGATTAATGGATCCCCGCGTTGTTCGATAGAAAACGCAAATGCTTGTCGCTACGCTAATACGGTAGCTATCCCGCCTCGTGCCAAGGAACGCGATGATCACCGTTTACCTTGATCATAATATTGTTCGATACGTTCTTCGGGGATGGCCAGAGACTTATTCAACTGACGACGAGGAAGCCGCTCTTGCGATTTTAAGAACGAACCCAGACCGCGTGCGCGTATTCATGATTCAAGATCTGACCCTGCCGATGCGGACCGCCCGTGGGTATTGCGTTCGGTCTTAGCACCAACCCATGGCAGATCGCCGCCAAAAAGCGGTAGTTCAAGAAGAGCACGGAATGCTGTCGCCTCACTGCCTGCCCATTTTTCTGGTCGTCTCAAGCCGCTGTCGATTTCTTCGCTTCAGAAATCATCTTCGCGACCTCGCCGAATCGCATGCCTTTCGACGCTGAAGCGAGATCACCGTCGGCAAGTTGG
>JBDTMS010001002.1:0-1846 GCA_039934195.1 Betaproteobacteria bacterium | reverse complement strand
GAGCACGATGATGCGAACCGCGCATTGATGGGTTCGAACATGCAGCGCCAGGCGGTGCCCTGCCTGCGGCCGGAAAAGTCGTTCGTGGGCACCGGCATCGAGCGCACGGTGGCGGTCGATTCGGGCACTGCAGTGCAGGCACGTCGCGGCGGACTGGTCGACTACGTGGATGCCAGCCGTATCGTGGTGCGCGTCAACGATGAGGAGACGGTGGCTGGCGAAGTCGGCGTGGACATCTACAACCTGGTCAAGTACACGCGCTCGAATCAGAACACCAACATCAATCAGCGGCCGGTAGTGAAGGTCGGCGACCATATCGCGAGTGCCGACGTCGTTGCCGATGGCGCGTCCACTGACATGGGCGAACTGGCGCTCGGGCAAAACCTGCTCGTCGCGTTCATGCCGTGGAATGGCTATAACTTCGAAGATTCGATCTTGATCTCGGAGCGTGTCGTTGCGGACGATCGCTTCACGTCGATCCACATCGAAGAGCTCTCGGTGGTTGCTCGCGATACCAAGCTCGGGCCGGAAGAAATCACGCGCGATATCTCGAATCTGTCCGAAGCGCAACTCTCGCGGCTGGATGAATCCGGCATCGTCTACATCGGTGCTGAGGTCGAAGCGGGCGATGTGCTGGTTGGTAAAGTCACGCCGAAGGGCGAGACCCAGCTGACCCCGGAAGAGAAGCTGCTGCGCGCGATCTTCGGCGAGAAGGCATCGGATGTGAAGGACACCTCGCTGCGCGTACCGTCCGGGATGTCTGGAACGGTGATCGACGTGCAGGTGTTTACGCGCGAGGGGATCGAACGCGACAAGCGCGCTCAGCAGATCATCGACGATGAGCTCGCTCGTTATCGCAAGGATCTCAACGATCAGCTGCGCATCGTCGAGGACGACAGCTTCGGTCGCATCGAGCGCTTATTGATCGGCAAGATCACCAATGGCGGCCCGAAGAAGTTCGTAAAGGGCACCAAAATCACCAAGCCGTTGCTGGATGAGCTGGAGCGCTTCCACTGGTTCGATATTCGGCTGTCCGCCGAGGATTCGGCGGCGCAGCTCGAACAGCTCAAGGCGAGCTTGGATCAAAAGCGCATCGAATTCGATCTGGCGTTCGAAGCGAAACGCAAGAAGCTCACCAGCGGCGACGAGCTGCCTCCCGGCGTACAAAAGATGGTGAAGGTCTATCTCGCCGTGAAGCGCCGCCTGCAACCCGGCGACAAAATGGCCGGACGGCATGGCAACAAAGGCGTGATCTCCAAGATCGTGCCGGTGGAAGATATGCCGCACATGGCCGACGGCTCGCCGATGGACATCGTGCTCAACCCGCTCGGGGTCCCGTCCCGTATGAATGTCGGACAGATCCTGGAGACGCATCTGGGCTGGGCGTCGAAAGGTTTAGGCAAACGTATCGGTGATTTGCTGCAAGCCGTGCAGGGTGCGACCGCGAAGGTTGGCGATCTGCGCAAGGCGCTGACGTTGGTCTACAACTCCAACGGCAAGCCGGAAGATATCGAGTCATTGACCGATGACGAGTTGATCCAGCTTGCCGGGAATTTGAAGCACGGTGTGCCGTTTGCAACTCCGGTTTTCGATGGCGCGACCGAAGATGAGATCAAGACCATGCTCGAGCTGGCCGGTTTGCCGCGCAGCGGTCAGGTCGCACTGTTCGACGGCCGCACCGGCGAAGCATTCGACCGGCAGGTGACGGTCGGCTACATGCACATCTTGAAGCTGCACCATCTGGTGGACGACAAGATGCACGCTCGCTCGACCGGACCGTACAGCCTGGTTACCCAGCAGCCGCTGGGCGGCAAGGCGCAGTTCGGCGGACAGCGCTTCGGCGAAA
>JBDTMS010001001.1:0-1855 GCA_039934195.1 Betaproteobacteria bacterium | reverse complement strand
GTCGCGCCGTCGGAGCCGAGCAGCGGCGAGGTCTGGGTACGCTACCTTCCGAGCTGGACCGCGTGGAATCACGTCCGCTCGGCGACCGCGCTTGCCGCAGCGGCGGCGTTTACCATCGCGCTTACTTGCTGAGCACTGTTGCGATCCACGCTGCTGCGATCCACTGTTGCAACCCACGCTGTCGCAATCCACGCTGTTGCAATCAACGCCGTTGCAACCCAAGCCGTTGCCACCCAAGCTGTTGCAACCCAGGGGGTTCCGCTGCACACCGAACTGGCCGCCGCTGCGAATTTTTCAGGAGCATGAATGGACGTCCACAGGCACCAGTGGCTGACTAACGTCGTCATCGTCGGCGCGCCGTTACTGCTCGCTTTCGTCGAATGGTTTCACCCGCATCCGCACGTGCTTTTGCAGCTCGATGTACGCACATGGCTCGCGGTTCATTACCTGCAGATTCCGCTGTTTCCGCTCAACGCGCTGGCGATTGCGCTGCTCGTACGCGGTCACGCCGATATCGCGGCTGCCGTGTGCCGTGTGGCAATGTTCGTGTTCGCGGTAAGCTTCATAGCGTTGGACACTGCGGCGGGCGTTGTGACCGGGATCCTCGTGCAGGCCGCGCAGAGTTCCGGGGATCCGGATGTCTGGCGGCCTGCCATCGATGCGGTCTGGAATCACCCGATCATGGGCGGCTCGCCGCTGCACGCACCGGTGTTTGCAATAATGGGCAGCGTTGCGTTGTCGGTCGGCACTATCGCCGGCGCTATTTCGTTGCGGCTCGCCGGTCGATCGTGGCCGCCTGTGTTGCTGCTTGCGATCTCCGGCTTTGGCATCGCAGTATTCAAGACCCATGCGTGGCCAGGCGGACCGGTAACGTTCGGATGCGTCGCAGCCGCAGCAGCCTGGCTGCTATGGCAAAACCACCGGCGGAAACTGCGCAGAGACGTTGGCTAGCGCTGCATGTTGCGACGGCTCTCGTCCGAGTGCAGGTCGCAGATCGCGAAGACAGAACTATCGAGGCATCGCTCATGTGCAGAAACATCAAGATCCTATTCAACTTCGAACCGCCGGTGACGAAAGGCGAGGTCCACGCGGCATCGCTGCAATTCGTGCGCAAGGTGAGCGGCTTCAACAAGCCGTCGAAAGCGAATGAAGAAGCGTTTTTGAAAGCGATCGACGAGATTGCGGCGGTTTCACGCAGGTTGCTCGGCTCGCTGGAAACCGACGCGCCGCCGAAGAATCGAGAGGAAGAAGCGGCGAAGGCCCACGCACGCGCGTTAGAACGATTCTCGAAGTGACCCGCCTGCCACCGAAGCCTCGCGCTTTACTCACTGCGTGATACGTGAGCGGGGACACCGTCTATGGGATCTTCGCCGACGTCGTTCTGGTGACGCACGTCGGCTTCGTCGCGTTCGTGGTGCTGGGTCTGGTACTCGTGATCTACGGTGGCGTCCTGCACTGGCAGTGGATTCGCAATCCCTGGTTCCGCCTGCTTCATCTCGCCGCGATCGCCGTGGTTATCCTGCAAGCATGGCTCGGCGTGGTGTGCCCGCTCACGACGTTGGAAATGGCGCTAAGAGCGCAGGCGCGCGAGATGACGTATCAAGGCGACTTCGTCGCACACTGGCTGCAAAGGTTGCTGTACTACGACGGACCGCCGTGGGCGTTCACCTTGTGCTACTCGCTGTTCGGCATCCTGGTCGTTTGCAGTTGGCTGTGGTTTCGACCGCTGCCGTTTCGACGCGGCGACTTGCACGCGAGCAGAACGTCGTAATGCTGCTATCGTCCGGTACAACGCAAACGTTCGATGCTGAGTAATTCCCATGCCGAAGAAAAGCCCGCCCGAAGTCCTCATCGT
>JBDTMS010001000.1:0-1855 GCA_039934195.1 Betaproteobacteria bacterium | reverse complement strand
CGTCACGTGCAGCGCATCGAAGACGATTACGGAAAAGTGCTCGAACAAGCCGCCCGCCGGATGGATCGCGAGCTGACCTCCGTTGCGATCGAGATGCTCAAGCACGATGATCAATGGCTGCGGCTTCACACCATCTGGTTCGATCTGGTCAAGGATCTCGATCATCTGCCGCGCGCCTATCCCGACTTGTTCGTCGTAGCGCGCCGAACAGCAGGCAGTGAGACTTCGCCGTTCGCATCGCTGGTTCCGCTGCCGTCCACTGTCGCGGCGTTGCCGGTTCGCCCGGCGGTGGGGCCCGTTCTCGCAGCGTCAACCGAGCAGCAACCGATGCTGATCGATTTCGGGCGGCACTTCGGCGGCGAGCCCGCCGATGGCGTTGAGCACGTGTATGCGGAGATCCCGCTCTCGCTGAGATGGCAATTTTTCGATGACGCAATCAGCGCGACTTACGAAAACTGGTCCGAAGACGCTGCGGCGGTGTTGCAGCAGGCGCTCGATCAGGACGCGGACGATACTGCGAAAAGCGGTACGTTATACGTGATCGACGCGCTGACGCAGCGAATCGGCGGCGCGCTGTACGAGGCGGCGCCGCAGCCTGCGGCGCAAGCAGCCGAGGGCGACTGGACAGAGCTCCCATCCAGTTTTTTGAAGACGTTCTTACAAATCGCGCTGAGCGACGGCGGCAGAACACAGCTCGAAGCATCCGCCAATCGACAACTCACCGCGTGGCTCGAAGGACAGCAAGAGTGGCGTCAAACCGCCGCAGGTTATCGCGATGAAATTCGCCCTGCGGTCAGCACCGGAAGTGCGAACGCGCGGCGGTTGACCGACAGAAGATTCGGCGCAGCTGTGCAGCGAGCATCCGGCGAGTACGCGCTCGCACACGAGCGCTTGACGGCTGAAGTGCAGCGCTACGCCGACCTTGGGTTCGCGCGACGCTGGCGCGTGCTTGAACAAACGTGGACTGCAAACGTTGCCGGACTTTCGCCGAGCACGAATATAAGTGCAACGAACGTGTTGGCGCGGATCGGATCTGCGCTGCGCGAATTGTCGGATCCCATCGCTCGGATAGCGTCGCTCGGCAAGCTTGAAGACGCGTGGCGCGGCATCGATGCGTCGGACCAGACGGCGCACGGCGCGCTGATCGCCGTGGCGCCCGCCATCATCGTCAGCGAGAGCGTGGCACTGCGGTCACGCCAGTTTGCGCGCGATAACGAGGCGGAACTCTTGCAAGTCATGACCGCGGCGATGACGGCAAACTTCGAGCGCGCAGTCGGACGGCCGCCCAAGCCATCGGAAGGCTACAAGCTGGATGCCGAGCTGCGTGCGATCTTCGCCGATCCCGCGCGGTTCACTGCAGCCGCAGCCGGTCGCCTATCGCAGCACATGAACGCGGATCAAAACGCCGAGCGATGGATTCCCGACTGGCACGCTTGCGTGATCCAAGGCGCGTTTACGACGACGTCCTACTTCGCGGAACCGGCGCTATCGCGCGTGCAAACGCCGATCAGCATTCCGTGCTGGTAACGCATCTGTACACGCAAAGGGTTTCTGTGGTCGCTCTTGCCTTGCGCATCGCCTTTCGCCCCGCCTCGCGCACGCCCGGGCTTGCACATCGAGGCGCCGTCTGACGATGCAGATTATTTCGTACCGCCGGCACCGGCGGCGGCATTCCCACCCGCGGTTCGTTTCATAACCGGCCCAACGCTGTCGTCTCTCACCGCCAGCGCATCGTTGTTCGGCAATTGCGATGTATCCCAGCCCCCGCCCAGCGCCCTGATCAACTGCACGCTCGCGGCAAGACGCCGGCCTTGGATATCGACCTGCGTACGCTCGTTGTTGAGCGCCGCTGTCT
>JBDTMS010000999.1:0-1856 GCA_039934195.1 Betaproteobacteria bacterium | reverse complement strand
GCGGCGCTCGCGATGCCCGGCATATTGTGATGCTCCGCCAGCCAATAGCGCTGGTAGCCTAGTCGCTCCGCGTGCTGCGCGAGGGCTAGCGAGTTGTGCAATGCATCCGCTGCGGTTAGGCCCAGCGGAATCGGCGAGAGATCGAGAATCGAGAATGGGATCATAGATGGGGCGTGCGCGTTGCTGCGCGGTGTTGGAGGAAGGCAGGCGCCGAGGTCGTCACTTCGTCTCGCGCGGCCGCTGCTGCTGCACGAACGAGACGAGAAGTTTGCTTACCGCTTCGGGCTGTTCCTGCTGAACCCAGTGACCGGCGCCTTCGAGCAAATGGCAGCCGACCATTTGCGTACACACGCTGCCTTGCATTTTCTCGAGATCGCCGGGTTTCTGATAGACGCCCCAATCGCTCTTGCCGGCAATGAACATCGACGGCACATCGATCGTGCGGCCGGAGAACAATTGCAACTCGGCCGCGAAGCGGCTGCCGGTTGCGCAGCGATACCATTGCAGACCGCCCTGAAATCCGTTGCGTGCATACGCGTCGCTGTACGCGCTCAACTCCGCATCCGGCAACCATTTGCACGCAGCAATCTGCGCCGCGGACGGCATCTCCGGCGCGACGGTCTCGGCCATGCCTTTGTCGAGATCCATCACATAGTAGGTTGGCAGCTTCGCCAACTCCGCCGCGCTCCACGACTGCAGCTTGTAGGGCTTGTTGTCCGGCCATTCGGCGCTTTTGAAATGATAGTAAGCCCGCAAGAAAGCGTGCAGACCCTGCGGCGCCTGGCGCATGTTGTTGTCGGCTGCGCGCGTCGAGTAATACCACTGGTAATGCTTGCGCGGTCGCGGGAGCGCCGCCAGATCTTCGTGAATGTTGGCGGCAGGCGCGACGGTATTGCCGCGCTCAGGCAAGCGGGCCGTGTTGAACGGCAGCGACGGCGGGCCGCCGAATGGTGCGCTCATCAATACGACAGAGCGGAACACGTCGGGCCGTACCAGCGAGCACCAGGCGGCGACCGGCGAACCGAAATCGTGGCCGATGACCGCGGCGACATTCGGGTAGCCGAGCGCTGAGACTAATCCGAGAGCGTCCCGCACGATGTTGAGGACGCGAAACGAATTGAGATCGCCGTCGTAGTCGGCGTCCCAGCCCTGCGTTTGGCCGTAGCCACGCTGATCCGGTGCAACCACGTGAAAGCCCGCCTCTGCGAGGGGCAGCATGACCTTGCGCCAGCTGTACGCCAGCTCAGGGAAGCCATGCAGGAGCAGGACGCAGGGACGGCCGCGCTGTTCGAAGCCGGCTTCCAGAATGTGCATGCGCAGCCCGTTGATGTTCTCGATAAAACGCGAACGAATGCCGGCGGGTAACGGCAAGGTGGGGGCGATAGTATTCGACATGGAATCTCTGTGATCGATGGTGTACAGCGACACCTTACCAAAGAAGCCGGCGCGACTTCGGCGACGCTGATTTCTTGGACGGATTTGCGTGCTAGATCGGCAGGAATACGGCAGTTGCGAGCGTTTGCACGACGCGACGAATGGTTCGGTTGGTTCTCTGCGCGGCGATCTGCGCCATCGCGTCTTGATAAGCGATGATCTTGCCGAATTCGCGCTCGAAGGACAGATTATTCGCGTTTGCGTCGCTGGGCATGTCGTTCGAAATCAGCAGCAGGGTGCCATGCGCGTCGCGCGCGTTCGCCAGTTTCCACGCGGCGATCTCGACATTGCGCGATGAGTTGTACAACTTTTGCGCATCCAGGCTGTTGGTGAGATAGAACTGCGTTTTGCCGTTGTATGCGATGTAGACCATGCTCGCGAGCCCGACGCCGAAGGCAAATACGCGATCGCCGGAATACTCG
>JBDTMS010000998.1:0-1864 GCA_039934195.1 Betaproteobacteria bacterium | reverse complement strand
TGGCAGACAGCAGTACGCTCTACGACGACGTGATTCTCGATCACATCAAAAACGCTCGCAATTATCGCGTGCTCGAACCGGCCGACCGGCAAGCCGAAGGGGTGAATCCGCTATGCGGCGACAGCTTCACCGTTTACCTACGGCTGGCGGATGACAAGATCAGCGAAGCGAGCTTTCAATGCGAGTGTTGCGGTATCTCGATGGCCTCGGCGTCGGTAATGACACAAGCGGTGCGCGGCAAGACCATCGCTGAGGCGCGCGCCATGCATGAGCACTTCATGCGTTTGCTTTCGCAGCCGGCGCCGGTCGACTCGAACGAGGAAATGGGCGAGCTCGCCGTCCTCGCAGTCGTGCAGGCGTTCCCATCGCGCCGCAACTGCGCCGCGCTTGCGTGGCACACGTTGCTCGCCGCACTGGACGGTCGCAGCCAGATGAGCATCGGTTGATGCCGGCTGCGCGCAGAACATCGCCAGGGTAGAGCGCACAGTCACTGTTCGGCGCCGGTGTCTTCTCGTTCCGGCGAAGTCGGCTTGTGCATCTGCCGTATCAATCCCCATGCCATCCACGCAAGCAACGCGACGCCCAGCACGAGGGCTGTCCACAAGCTCCAGACTTTGTAGTCGGGCCGCCGCTGCAACACGGCCTCACCACCGAGCAGGCGTTCGGGCAATGTCTCCGCCTTGGCAAGACCGATTTGCTGATCGCTCCTCCAACCGGGCACCACCGTTTCGATCGGTAATGCTGCGCTGGTTGCAACGTTGCTGCCATATGCGATTTGAAATGGACCCAGACCGCGCGCCGCGAAAGCGATCTTGCGCGGCAACCATCCCGCTTCCAGCCGCGGCGTGCCCCTGCCGATACCGCCGTTGTCCGGGTCGACGCGCAGCAGCCAATAGCGATCGTTCGTGGTCGGTACGGCGACGTCCGGGCTGGTAATTCGCTGACCGTTGTGCGACAGGCGATAGACCACCGTCGTGCTCCGCGCCCGCCAAGTCTGAGTTGCGTTGTTGCGTGAGAGCAATTGAATCGGTGCAAGCGTGTTGTCTTCCGGGACTACGATGCGAACGCGATCGACGGGGAATTGCCCGCTCAAGTCGAATAGATAATCGCCGGCCTGCTCATCGTTCGTCGCTGCAGCCTCGCGCCAATTTCGCGTTGACTCGACTATCCGATCGGCCGTGCGTACGGTTATCTGTGTGAAAGCGACCGGTTCGTCCGGCGCCTTGTCTGCGCTGTCCGATGCAAGCCACGTCACGCGAAGATATTTCGCGGTTTGCGGCTGAAACTCGATCGCGCGCTGCTCGAGTCGCCGGCCGCCATATTCGGTTCGCAGCAACGGTGCGCGCGCAGCCAGCGTCGACCACGTTCGCAAATCATCGCTCGCATCCAGCCGCACGTTGGCAGCGAAGCTGGCGGATTTTTGCGCCCAGTCGAGCTCGAGCGCCGCGTACGGCTCGCGCAGCGCGCTGGCGTCGATCAATACCGCGGTCAATGTACGTTTCGGATCGTGCGCCCGCGTTTCGCTTCTCACGCTGAGGATGGTGCCGGTGCGGCTGCGGTCGACGCGCAGCTGTACATCGCTTACGTCGCGATCGCGTCCGGCATACAGCGGAAACGAAGGCAGCGTGACCGGCAGGGACCGCGTCGCCTGCTTTTGCGGTAGCGGTTCGAACGCAAAGGCAACCGGTTCGCCGGCGTTGTTGAACACACGGATGTCGGCCAAGTCGGGCTGCAACGCGCCCTGATAAATCGATGCGGGAATCGCGACTTCGTACAGCGCCTCTCACCGTGTAACTCGAGCGGAACGGCGAACGCAAAGTCCTGGGGAACGTTGGCGGCGAAGCACATGCTCGGCAACAACAAA
>JBDTMS010000997.1:0-1875 GCA_039934195.1 Betaproteobacteria bacterium | reverse complement strand
ACGGGAAGCGAGAACCCGCTTCTACTCGTTCGCGCGAAAACTTTGCGACAGAACCGAAATACTTCGATCCATCACGCCGAATCGGTCCAGAATCAGCTGTTACCGTCCACTAGCCGCGTTAGATGATAAATGACAGGATCATAGGCCGAATTCCGAGAGTTCTGTGCTGTCGTAGCTTGTGTTCATACCATTTCCAACGCGCTTTCCCCACTTGCACCGGCCTGACGGGCCGGACCGCTCAATTGCGCCGGAACTGAGCCGTTAATCCAGCACGAGGGGATTCAGACCTAATCGGATCGATAATGAGGCTTCGAGCTACAACCACGCACGCGCATCGGGAACACGAACGTGCTTTGAAGGAGAGCGAGGAGCGCTTTCGCAGCGCTTTTGTTGCTGCGACTGCCCGGCTCAAAATCTCATTACGCAGAAATTAGATTAAGTGCCTCCCCGCCGTCAGGGAGGACTTACTTCCGATTCAGCTGATAAAGCGATTTCGGACAAATATGATCGCCGCATACTACTTGTATTGTTCTATTAAAAGGTATGTAATATTTTGTAACAAAATTGGCGCCTCGTAATTGTATTCCCCATTGGGCAAGTTGGCGTGCTTTGTCGTGTAGCAGTCGTGGGGGAGATCAATGAAGTACCAAGAAGACAGTGAGCGCAGCGCGGAGTATCTGCGCATTGCTTTAGCGTTTATGGCGAAGCAAGATGCCGCACTCAATCCGATCAGCTATGCGGTCTGCTATGAGCACGCATCAGGTTGCAATCCCGAATTAAGTCGCGAGCTGAATGCAATCACCGCTGGCGGTGAGCGCCTAGATGAGCGCACCATGCGGCGCCTGCACGAGACACACGTCGCCGAACTAGACGAGCACACTGTTGCAGCCTTGAACGCCGGCTTTGAACGCCTATTCGCCGAACTTTATCTTTCAGTTACTAAGACTAGTGCAGATACGTCGGCATACAGGGCGAATCTAGAGCAGTGGAGCGAGGAGCTAGGCGAAAAGCTACGACCGTCAATAGTCGAGGCGCGGTTGAGCGGCTTGTTGAGTGAGACTCGACACCTGCAAGACTCCCTTAGCGAATTGAACGAACGATTGGTAGCCAGCCAAAGCGATATTGAACGGTTGCAGCACGACCTAATACGAGTGCGGCAGGAAGCATTGACGGATGGCCTAACGGGCCTGCTCAACCGCAAGGCATTCGATGAAGAGATGGCCGCTGAAGTCACTGTTGCAAATGACGGCGATGTCCCTCTGTGTCTAGTACTGATCGACATCGACCACTTCAAACAAGTCAATGACACGTTCGGCCATGTGCTCGGCGACCGGGTTCTTCGTGCAATAGGCGAACTGCTAAAAGCTAGCGTTAAGGGCAAGGATCGGGTCGCTCGTTACGGGGGTGAAGAGTTCGCCGTCTTACTACCCGATACCGCGTTAACCGGCGCGCGAAGCGTGGCAGAAGCACTACGAGAAAAGATCGCCTCCAGCCGAATCCAACGGCTCAATAGCGAAAACCCGATACGAAGCATTACGATCTCTGCTGGAGCAGCGCGTTATCGAACCAGGGAAACGATAACGCGTTTCATAGAGCGCGCGGATGCCGCGCTCTACACCGCAAAGGCTGCTGGCCGAAACCGAGTGGCGGTGGCGCCAGACGATTGATATCAACTGGCTAGTATCTACTTCCCCGATACGCGGGGATTGCTTGTTTTAGGGGCGCAAGCTGTAGTCGTTGTTATGTCATTACAATAGGTAAAGGATTTCGACAACTACGGGGACACCGTTGGCGATCTGTGTGTAGCTTCATCGACATCCGGACAAAAGGCTAGCGCGAAAATGAGAGACTTCGATCTACTGCAGCCGCCCTGCA
>JBDTMS010000996.1:0-1875 GCA_039934195.1 Betaproteobacteria bacterium | reverse complement strand
TCGTACATCGCGGCCAGCGCCGTTGCGTACGGCGCCACCACCATATCCTGCCGCAGTCCGCGTTTGAAGCCCAGGCCGGGCACGCCGAACGCGGAATATTGATACGTCAATGACCGATCGCGCATGTAATACGCCGACTCGGACACGCCCCATGGCACGCCGCGCTCGTTGCCGTAGCGAATCTGGTGCTTGACCGACAGGCGGCAGGTCTGATCCAGCAGACTGTGGCTCGGCGTGTACATGATGAGCGATGGCATCAGGTACTCGAACATTGAGCCCGACCACGAGATCAGCACGGCGCCTTCGTCTTCCGGCGCCAGGGGGCGTCCCATCTTGAACCAGTGCGCCACCGGTATTTCGCCTTTGGCGATGGCGATGAAGCTGGTGAGTCGAGCCTCGGACGCGAGCAGATCGTAGAAGCTGTCATCCAGTAGCGAATCGGAAACGCGAAAGCCGACCGAGAACAGCTTGCGTTTCGGATCGAACAGGAAGCGGAAATCCATCTCGTCGAACATGCGGCGCGCTTCTACTGCGATGCCTTCCAGCCGATCGAGAACGCCGACGCAAGCGCGCGCGCTCTGCTCGCGCGCTTGTGCTTGCGCCACAGTGAGCGGCTCGCCGCTGGACTCCCCGCTGGGCTCGCGCGAGGGCAGCATGGAGAGCTCGTACAACGACAGCAGCGAGGTCGATCCATCGACGCTCTGTGCGGGCGCGCGTGCCGCCGCACTCGAGGTCAGCGCGGCCCGTTCCGGATGGGCCGGCGGATCGAACGGCGGCAGCAATTGCAGATCGTTCACGTGACTGACGATGTCGGCATGCACGGCCTTCGCCCACGCGACGATTTCGCTGTCCAGCTCATCGGCGCGCTCATCGGCGAAGGTCTGCACGATGTCGAGCAAAGTCTTGCTGGCGAGCTCGAGCTCGCTCCACAGAGTGCACCATTCCCACGCCGATGCAGGGTCGCTTGCCAGCAGGCGGACGACCTCGTCGATCGCGTCCTGCACCTGCGTCCGGTCCACCGTGATGGTGCGGCGCTGATCGCTCGCTTCTGCCATCGCTTCGCTCAGCAGTAGCAGCGCATCGCTGACGCCGTCCAGATCGGAGCGGCTGAAGATCGGCTTGCGCATCAGCTCGCGGCATGCCTGTTCGAGCGCGAGCAGATGGCCGGCGAAATTTCCGCTGTCCACCGCCGAGATGTAGCGCGGCTCGAGCGGCGTCAGATCGAGCGTGTCGTACCAGTTGTAGAAATGGCCGCGATACTGCGGCATGCGCGAAAACGTGTTCAGCGTGTTTTCCAGCCGCTCGGTCATGTCCCGCAAACCGAGCCAGCCGAAGTCACGCGCTGCGGCCGTGGACAGCAAGCTCAAGCCGAAATTAGTAGGCGAGCTGCGATGCGCTACCGACGGTTTTGGATCTTCCTGGAAATTGTCCGGCGGCAGCCAGTTGTCCTCCGCCGTCACGAACGTGGTGAAGAAACGCCACGTGCGCCGCGCGATCAGCCGCATGCGCGTCGACTCGGCGGGGCCGAGCGGGTTGGTGGCAGCGGTTTTCGGCGGCAGGCTGATCGCGCGCGCCACCAGGGGCGATGCCCACCACAGTAAAATGAACGGCACTGCAAAGCGAAAACCCGCGGGATTGAAATACAACACGCACGCACTCGTGATGATCGCCACGATGCTCGCGCTGCGCAGCGGCCACAGAAAACTGCCGAGCGATAACCCGGTAATGCTTTGCACGTGCGCGGCCGCTACCCACTCCAGCATGTTTTTGTGACTGACGAATAAGCGATACAGCGTGCGCGCGATCGCGTCGATCATCAGCCAGGCGTGATTTGCCAGTAGCGCTACGGCCACCGCCGTATAACTGAGCGCATCG
>JBDTMS010000995.1:0-1879 GCA_039934195.1 Betaproteobacteria bacterium | reverse complement strand
AAGGTTGCACAGACGGAAAAACCGGGCGCGACGTTCATCGATTTCCCCGAGAACATCGCCGAGACTGAAGTTGCGAAATCGCCGATCAAGGTGCAAAGCGCGTACACCTCGCCGCCGCCGGATTCCAAGATCGACGAAGCAGCGAGGATGATCTCGAAAGCCAAATGCCCGGTGATTCTGGCCGGTAACGGCGTTATTCGCCAAGGCGCCACGGAGGCGCTGGTGAGTTTCTCCGAGGTGCTGCGCATACCAGTGGCCAACACCTTCATGGCAAAGGGCGTGGTGGCGTTCTCGAGCGAGCTTTCGCTGGGAACGATCGGTTTGAAAGCGCGCGACTTGCCCTGGTTTGCGTTTGCCAAGGCCGATCTGGTCATCTGCGTCGGCTACGACATGGTCGAATACCAGCCCGAAATGTGGAACCCCGCCGGCGACAAGGCGATCATTCATATCGATGCGTTGCCGGCTGAGGTCGACGAGCGCTACATCGTCGCGCTCGGCGTGCTTGGCGATATCGGCGCTGCGCTGCGCGGTATCGCGGTGCGAGCGCGGCCACATCCGGGTTCGCCGATCAAGCCACTGCGTCGCGCGATCGTCGAGGATCGCGCGATGTATGCGGACGACCAGGGTTTCCCGGTGAAGCCGCAAAAAATTCTGTGGGATTTGCGCGAAGCACTCGCGCCGGCCGACATCGTCATTTCCGACGTCGGTGCCCACAAAATGTGGACAGCGCGCCAGTATCGAGCGGAGCAGCCTAACACCTGCATCATCTCGAACGGTTTCGCCGCGATGGGTATCGCAGTTCCGGGCGCGATTGCGGCAAAACTCGCCTATCCCGATCGCAAAGTCGTGGCGGTGACCGGCGATGCGGGCTTTTTGATGAACTCGCAGGAAATCGAGACGGCACTGCGCGTGCAGACGCCGATCGTGATCTTGATCTGGAGCGATTCGGAATACGGTCTCATCACCTGGCATCAGCTGCGGCATTTCGGCCGCACCAGCCACATAGCGTTCAACAACCCCGACTTCGTCAAGTATGCGGAGAGTTTCGGGGCGAAAGGCTATCGCGTAGAGCGCACTGCGGATCTTGCGCCGATCCTCAAATCCGCGCTGGCCGAGCCCACCGTCACCATCATCGATTGTCCGGTCGACTATCGCGAAAACATGAAGCTGACCGAACGCTTGAACAGCCTGGTATCGCCGGTGTGAACATCTGGTATGGAGCCCTGGGCGCTCGATCGTGCCCGCGGTGAGCTATGATGCGAGCGCCTCGCACATCCGCGGGCCTACGATGGCGTGCGCATAATCCCGTGAAAGCTTTCAGCGCCGGCATTGTGAGCCTTACAATTCACCGAACGCGCATCTCCAGCGATAAACGGATCTAGCATGCCGCTCAATTTGTTCAGCCGTTTGATGCCGCGCGAGGAAAGCTTCACCGCGCTGTTCTGCGATCAGGCGCGCGCCATCGTCGAAGCATCGGAAGAGTTGCGCGCGTTGATCGAAGGACAAGGCGAAATCGATACCCACGTCGCCTCGATTCGAGTGATCGAAGCGGCCGCCGACGCCGTAGCCAAAACGATTTTTCTCGGCGCCAATCGCACGTTCAACGCGCCGATCGACCGCGAAGACATCATCGGACTCGCCAACTATCTCGACGACGTCGTCGATCTCATCGAAGACACGGCGCGCGGCATCCAACGCTACGAGATTCGCGAGTTTCCGGTGGAGATGGAGAAGATGGCGGACGCCGTCGTGCGCTGTGCGCACGTGCTGGAGAAGGTCATGCCGCTGCTCGACTCGATCACGCCGCAGTACAAGACGATCTTTTCCTTGTGCGAGAAGATCGGCCAGATCGAAGGGGAAGCCGACGATTCGCTCGATG
>JBDTMS010000994.1:0-1879 GCA_039934195.1 Betaproteobacteria bacterium | reverse complement strand
CCGTCGCGCAGCAACGCATATTTATCGCTCTTCTCCGTATCGAACGGCATGCGGTCGATATCGTCATGCTCAATCTTGGCTTTCTTGGCGGACATTTGCTCTACCTCACGTATTGGAAAGGGAACTACGTACAGCACCCGGACCGGTCTCACGAATACCAACTGCCAAGCGTACACCTATCGGCGCTGACTCTCACCTTCTGGAGCGCATCGCCAGGGATTCGCTTCCAGGCATTCACAACGCGCGGACTTATCGGTAACTAACTGCCGCCGAGCTCGCGCTCAGCGGCACCAATAGCTCAGCGATCGCCGTAACGCTCGCGGTTGCCGCCTTCGGAACGGGTGCGCGTAAAGCTGCCTTTGCGCGGCGCGTCCGGGCGCGAGAAACCTTCGCGCCGCGCTGCCGGTGGCTTGTTGCCTGGCCGCGCGAACGAGCGGTTATCACCGGGCTTCCAGCTGGATTTGCGTGGCGCGGCGGACGTCGTGCGCTTCGGCTCGTGACCTGCGACGACATCAACCGGAATATCCTGCTTGGTGAAGCGTTCGATGTTCTTGACGTTGCGGATCTCGGCGTGATGGACGAGCGAGATTGCCAGTCCGTTGCGGCCTGCGCGCCCGGTTCTGCCGATGCGGTGGACGTAGTCTTCCGGCGATTTCGGCAGATCGAAATTGAACACGTGCGTGATGGTCGGCACGTCGATGCCGCGGGCGGCGACATCGGTTGCCACCAGCACACGAACGCGACCGCTGCGCATCGCATTCAACGTCCGATTGCGCGCACCCTGTTGCATGTCGCCATGCAGAGCGGCGGCTGCGAAACCAGCGGTGGTCAGCCGGTCGGCGATGTTGTCGGCGTCGCGCTTGGTGGCAGTGAACACCACCGCCTGATCGATACTGACGTCGCGCAGCAGATGGTCGAGCAGACGGCTCTTGTGCGAGAAATCGTCGACGAAGTGCACGCGCTGCTGAATGTTTTCGTGCTTGGTCGCCGCGCTGCCGATGCGAACCACCAGCGGGTCGCGCGTGATTCGTTGCGCCATTCTGCCGACCAGGCCTTCTAGCGTCGCAGAGAACAACATGGTCTGACGCGAAGCCGGCGTTGCGTCCACGATTTTCTCGATGTCTTCGATGAAACCCATGTCTAGCATGCGATCGGCTTCGTCGAGCACAAGAATTTCGAGCTGCGAGAATTCGATCTTGCCCGATTGCATGTGGTCGAGCAGACGGCCGGGCGTCGCGACCAGAATTTCCGGGTTCATCGCCAGCAGCTGCATCTGCTTCGGGTACGGCATGCCACCTAGGATCGAGACGGCTTTTACGCGCCTGACGTGCACGCCGTATTTCTCAGTGGCTGTGGTGACTTGCAATGCCAGTTCGCGCGTGGGCGTCAGAACTAGCATTTTCGGTTGTGCGGGTTGAAAGCGTGCGCGATCGCGGCGCTGACTGTTCGCGGGGTTGCGTGTGCTCTGCGTCTGGTCGCGCGTGGCGAACATGTGAATCGCAGGCAACATGAATGCGGCGGTTTTACCGGAACCGGTCTGGGACGAGACCATCAGATCGCGTCCTTCCAGTGCTGCCGGTATGGTCTGCAACTGCACGGGCGTCGGGGTCTGATAGCCGGCGTCGGTCAGGGCTTTTAAAATTCCAGCGTGCAGGCCGAGTTGTTCGAAATTCATTGGCTTCCTTGTGTTGAGATGAACGTGCAGCGTCATGGCGCAAACGCTGCCAAGGACGCGAAAATTGCAGCATCAACCGACGAACAAGCTAACAGAGCGATCTGAGAGATTTCGGCACAATAAGCTTCGTGCCGGGACGGTGTTCGAAGTACAACACCAGGAGGCAGGGGGGCTTTAGTCGTAACCGGTTACGGTGTGATGCGA
>JBDTMS010000993.1:0-1887 GCA_039934195.1 Betaproteobacteria bacterium | reverse complement strand
AGCGCCGCAATGGCGCGCATACACTCGACCCAGCGCACCGGTGCACAGAGCTGGCGAATCAGCGCATCGCGTATGCGCTCCGGCGTCGTCTCGTTCGCGGCGTCGACATTATTCATGATGATTCGCTCCGGCGCGCGGAACATAACACCTGCGAGCCGATCGCGCAGACGTTCGGCCGCCGGGCGCAGCAAACTGCAATGCGACGGCACGCTCATCGCGATCAGCACCGCGCGTTTAGCGCCGCGCTCCCGCGCGAGCTCGACCGCTCGGCCGACACCGGCAGTGTTGCCTGCGATGACGACTTGGCCCGGCGAGTTGTAATTCGCTGCTTCCGCGATTCCCGCTTCCGCAGCATCCCGGCAAATGGCGCGTACGTCTTCGTCTTCCATCCCGAGAATCGCGGCCATTGCGCCGGTGCCTTCCGGCACGGCTTCCTGCATCAGTTGCGCGCGATAGCGCACGAGGGTGACGGTCTCGGCGAAGTCCAGCACGCCCGCCGCCACCAGCGCGGCGTATTCGCCGAGGCTGTGACCGGCGACCGCAAACGGCAATTCCCCGCCGAGCGCCCGCCAGGCGCGAAACAACGCGATATCGGCGACCAGCATTGCAGGTTGCGTATTGATCGTCTGGTTGAGCTCGACATCGGGACCTTCCTGCACCATTTTCCAGAGATCGAATCCGAGTGCTGCGCTCGCCGTCTCGAACGTCGCCCGCACGGCGGGCAGCGACGCGAACGCGGTCATCATGCCGACCGTTTGCGAGCCCTGCCCGGGAAATACGAACGCGAGAGTCATCGGT
Source organism: Betaproteobacteria bacterium (assembly GCA_039934195.1). Taxonomy (GTDB): domain Bacteria; phylum Pseudomonadota; class Gammaproteobacteria; order Burkholderiales; family SHXO01; genus SHXO01. The sequence goes on along the minus strand of JBDTMS010000993.1, from coordinate 1,089 downwards.
GATCGATCAGATCCAGCGGAGCAGTGCGCCGCCCCAGGTGAAGCCACCGCCTACCGCTTCCAGCAGCACATGGTTGCCGGCGCGAATACGCCCGTCGCGCACCGCTTCATCGAGCGCCAGCGGAATCGACGCCGCCGATGTGTTGGCATGACGATCGACGGTAACGATAATTTTCTCCATCGGCATTTTCAGTTTTCGCGCGGTCGCCTCGATGATGCGTACGTTCGCCTGATGCGGAATCAGCCAGTCGAGCTGCTCTATATCCAATTTGTGCTCAGCCAGCATCTCATGCACGACCTCTTCCAAAACGCGCACGGCAAATTTGAATACGGCGTTGCCTTCCATGGTAACGAATGGGTTGCCTCGCACTGTGCCGCCGCATACTTGTCCGGGCACCGACAGGATCTTGCTGTAATTGCCGTCGGCATGCAGTTTGGTGCCGAGGATTCCCGCCTCTTCACTGGCAGCGAGCACGACAGCGGCGGCACCGTCGCCGAACAGCACGCAAGTCGAGCGATCTTCCCAATCGAGGATGCGCGAGTAGAGTTCGGCGCCGACGACCAGCGCGTATTTGCACTGGCCGGAGCGGACGAACAGATCCGCGACGGAAAGCGCGTAGACGAAACCGCTGCATACCGCTTGGATGTCGAAGGCGGGACAGCCGCGCGAGCCCAGCTTCGCTTGCAGAATGCATGCAGTGCTGGGAAAGATCATATCGGGCGTGGTGGTGGCGACGATGATCAAACCTAACTGATCGGGAGGGATGCCAGCCGCAGCGAGCGCTTTGCGCGATGCTTCCAAACCGAGATCGCTGGCGGTCTGAGTTTCTTCGGCGATGTGGCGCTCGCGAATCCCGGTGCGAGATACGATCCAATCGTCGTTGGTCTGGACCAGCTTTTCGAGATCGCGATTGGTGAGGATCTTGTCCGGCAAGTAGCCGCCCGTCCCGACGATCCTTGCGTACATCTAAACCGCCTTCTCCACCTTCTCGGACACCGCGGGCATGCGCTCCTCGATCCGCTGCAGGATGCCGTTGCGTGCCTCATCCCAGGCTTGATTGATGGCGACTTCGAATCCGAAGCTGTCGGC
>JBDTMS010000992.1:0-1888 GCA_039934195.1 Betaproteobacteria bacterium | reverse complement strand
TTGTTCCCGGGCAGCTTACTCGCACTCGGCAGGCATCAAAGTTTGCGACAGAACCAGTTGTAGGCGGTGCCGACACCACGATGGAGCTTGCCTCGGGGCTGAACAGCTACATGATCTCAATCACAGACACAGCTTTGGTGCTCTCAGCCGATATGGAAAATTGCATTTCCCGACATGCCCTGAATTATCGTCGGGCTGCTACGCGGGACGAAAATTCGCAGAACGTCTTCCGCGGCGCTTTTTCTTCCCTAGGAAACGCGCACACCGTGGCGCTAATAATTGCGCTGGTTCATCGTGAGACGAATCGGATTCGCATTGCGACCCGAACGCCGCGGCGTCACGGCGCCTTCTGAAGTTCGTCGCGAGTCGCTCGAGAGTTTGCACGAGCGTCATGCCGCGAAGTTGAACCTATCGAGAATCGACCGTTGCACGAATGGATTGCCATGATTCGAGCGTTCCAGAAGCGCTCAACCGAAGGACAGCGCATGGTAAGGGCGGCGACAACGTCATCGAAGAGCGCCTGCGAACGCTACGCGATCTGCTCGTGCCGCTTACCGATTCAAAGCCACTGCGCTCTGCGAAAGCGCGCATACAACCAGATGTCGATCACGACCATCGCGATGATCGAAACCGGGTAGCCCCAGCGCCAATCGAGCTCGGGCATATTCTTGAAGTTCATTCCGTAAATCCCGGCAATCATCGTCGGCACCGCGATGATGGCCGCCCAGCCCGCGAGCTTTTTGGTGACCTCGGTCTCGTTCAAACTGATCATTCCCAGGTTGACCTGGATGGCGGTCGCGAGCATTTCGCGCAGCCCTTCGATCGTCGCCGCGAGACGCTGCAAATGATCATAGACATCGCGGAAGTATTCGCCCATGTTGGCGCAGATCTGCGGCACGCGGCCGCCGTAGAGCTTGCCGACGGATTCGATCAGCGGATCGACCGCATGTTTGAGCGTCATGAGTTTGCGTTTGAGATCGTAGAGTGCCTCGATGTTGGAGCGCGCCTGGCTCTTCACGAAAATCTTCTCCTCGATCGTTTCCAGCTCACTTTCGAGCTGATCGAGCACCGGGAAGTAGCGGTCGACCACCTTGTCGATCAACGCATAGAACACGTAAATCGCGCCGTGCTGCAATAGATGCGGCTCGCGCTCCGATCGATCGCGTACGTCGGTATACCCAGTCTCACTGCGCAAGCGGACCGACAAGATGTAATTTTTGCCGACGAATATATCGACCTCGCCGACATTTAAATCGCCGTCTTTCGGTTCGATGATCTGCAGGACGGCGAACAGTGAATCGCCGTATTCCTCGATCTTCGGACGCTGATGCCCATTGCGCGCGTCTTCGACGGCAAGCTCGTGCAGCGAGAACTCGCCGCGCATCTCTTCGAGGTCCTCGGGCGTCGGGTCTTTAAGCGCAACCCAAACGAAGCAGTCTGGTCGATTTAGATAATCGCTGATCTGCTCTTTTTCGATGTTGCCGAGCTTGCGGCCGTCCTGATAAGCGACGCAATTGACGAGCATGGGAATCCTCTGCGTGACCGCTTCCGGTTGCCCAAGGACGCGGGAGATGCGGCGCACGCCGCACCAGATGGGCGATACTAACTTCTCGTCCGATGTTTTACTACGCAGTCCCGTTCCAGGTGTGCGTTCTTGCCATTTGCATCGCGTCCATGCGGTGCGTTGGCGGCGCGGCAAGACCGGCGCAGCTGCAATGGCCCTGTCATCTTGCACCTCTAGACTTGCGCCATGATTCGCTACGGGCATCGACGGCGCTAGTGCGCATTTTGTTTGTCTCGGACGTCTACTTTCTCCGCGTAAACGGCGTATCGACGTCGATCCAGACCTTCCGCCAAGAGCTCGCGAGCCTGGGCCATGAAACAGTGC
>JBDTMS010000991.1:0-1894 GCA_039934195.1 Betaproteobacteria bacterium | reverse complement strand
ACGGCCGACAACGAGCGCCAGACGATCTCCATCGTCGTTCCGGTTTACAACGAACAGGAGGTGCTGCCCGAGTTTCATAAACGGACCACGGCCGTCTTGCGCCGCCTGTCGCTCAATTGGGAGATCGTTTACGTAAACGATGGCAGTACCGACGAAACATTGATGATCCTTGGCCAACTCGAAGCCAGTGATCCGCATGTGGCCATCGTCGATCTCAGCCGCAACTTCGGCAAAGAGATCGCATTGACTGCGGGACTCGACTATTCGCATGGCGATGCAGTAGTGGTCATCGATGCGGACTTACAAGACCCGCCTGAGCTCATTCCCGAACTGGTGGGCGTGTGGAATCAAGGCTTCGACGTCGCCTATGCGAAGCGGACGAAGCGCGAAGGAGAGACGATCGTCAAGAAGGCGACTGCTCATCTTTTTTATCGCTTCATTCAACAGATGAGTCGCTTCAAGATTCCGGAAGACACTGGCGATTTCAGACTGCTGAGCCGACGTGCAGTCGATGCGTTGAAGCAATTGCGCGAGCAGCATCGCTTTATGAAAGGGCTATTCGCCTGGATCGGCTATCCGCAGAAGGCGGTTCTATACTCACGAGATCCGCGCTTTGCGGGCGTGAGTAAATGGAATTTTTGGAAGCTATGGAACTTCGCTATCGAGGGCATAACGTCGTTCACCATCGGACCGTTAAAACTGGCGACCTATTTTGGACTCTCAGTCGCGTTTGCGGCGTTCATGTTCGGCGCATGGACCGTAGTAAAGACACTGCTGTTTGGAAACCCAGTCCCGGGTTATCCGTCTTTGCTGGTAGTCACGCTGTTTCTCGGAGGCGTTCAGCTTGTGGCAATAGGCATCCTGGGCGAATACGTCGGACGTATGTTCGATGAAACCAAGGGCAGGCCCCTGTACCTCGTCAACGCATATCGCCCGGGCACATCGGATGGAAAAGTTTACGCACCGCGTTTTGGCACTTTGATAAGCTCAGGAAGTACACCACCTGCACGCGGCACAATAGTTCATGCGCAGAACGTCGGCTGAGGTAAGAGCGCCTAGCCTACTGAATTATCGGCGCAGTTGTTTGATCGCCCAAGCTACTCAGATTTCGTTGCTTGTTCACACTCCAGGTAAATGCAGCGCCGGATCGCCGCAAGATCGAAGGTTGCGTGTGTTTGCGACCAGCGATCCTCACGCTGAGGCACGACTCAGTTTTCGCTCCGAATAGAGGTTGCGATGTTCGAGGGAGAATTCGCCGGCGATAGCGCGGCGAAGCAAGGCATCGCCGTCAACCGTTACGGCCCACTGCATCTGGCGTTGGCTTGCCGCCGGTCTCGGACTGGGCGATGCAGGCATCACTGTGCCATCCACGTTCGTCGCGACAGTTGCCGTGATGTACACCGGCGCTTGCAGCGTGCTCGTCGACGTCATGAAGCGTCAATCGCTCGTATGATAAGCCTCGTGAACTCCCGCACGCGGTTTCGCGGAATCCATTGTTCAAGCGTCGCCGCCTCATGGAGCGACGTTGGACGTTGAAATCAGGTACGACGAATTGCAAGTTGCGCTGCGCGTGCTCCCGTATCCAGCACGGAAGTCTGGCGGTCTGTGTATGACCAGGGGCCCGCACGCAGTGACTACAAGCGGCAATCCACAATCGGCCCCCCGGCCGCACGGATGCTTTGACTCCCTCGAGTCGCCTGGGTGTCTGCATGGCGCTGGTTGCATGCGACAACGACCCAGGCGGGCCATAGAAGATCGACCGGTTATTGAAGCGTCGCCGCCCGCAGGGCAAGGTTCCCCGGAGTGGAAACCTGGGTCCAGGTGACGGTCAGCTGTTGCGCGTCGGAGTTGGCACGATAAGTAATCGTGTAGACCCCATCATAATTCCCGGTAC
>JBDTMS010000990.1:0-1894 GCA_039934195.1 Betaproteobacteria bacterium | reverse complement strand
GCGATTGGAAACGTGCGCACGAAATCGTGCAGGAAGAAAGCGACGTCGACAGCGCCTGGGTGCACGCCTACTTGCATCGGCAGGAAGGCGATCTGTCGAACGCGGGCTACTGGTATCGGCGCGCGGGGAAATCTAAACATGCCGGTTCGCTCGACGATGAATTGCGCGCCATCGCCGTGGCGCTGTTGTAATTCGCGGTTTTCATTCCTGCGAGGCTCACGGCTCGCGTAACAGCGGCAGCACCACCTCGCGATAAAACGCAGCGCTCTTCGCGCCCCATTGTTTGTAGCGCACGATTCCTTTGCGGTCGATCAAAAATGTCGTCGGCGTCGGATAACGATGGCCGAAACCGTTGGCCTGCAATTCGTCGACCATGGCGCCGGGCAGACCGTAGAGCGTGAGCGCGCGCTGCACGCGATCGCGGTCGGATAATTCATCGACGCCGAGCGCGATGACTTCGAAGCCCTCTGCGTTGTGGTTTTCGTAGAACGTCTCGAGGTTGCCGATCTCGTACGCGCAGAACTTGCAGTAGCTCGAATAGAAATTGATCAGCACGACTTTGCCGCGCATTTGAGCGAGATCGAGCGGTGCGCCGGAGAACAGCTTGCCTTGCAGCGGCGGCGCCGGCTGATCGAGCTCCGGCACTGCGTGCGCTGCGGACGCGGCGAATAAGACCGCCGCAATCGCACCGTATCGAGCCGTCGACAGTATTACCTGCAGCATGCGCGACGCTGTACCCACCTCGCCCGTCATTGCGCTACAAACCAAACGATTACTCCTCCACATGCACGCGGTGTTGCGACACCAATTGCTGCTGCACCGGGGAGGGCACCGCTTCGTAGTGCGACAACTCCATGCTGTATGAGCCTTCGCCGCCGGTGATCGATTTCAGCCGCGACTGATAGCCGTTCAACTCGGACAGCGGCACCTGGCCTTCGATGCTGATGAGGCCGGCGCCGGCCGTTTGTGTTCCGCTGACCTGTCCGCGCTTGGACGAAAGATCGCCGGTGATGTCGCCAATGTTTTGCTCGGGAACATTGATGTGGATATTGACGATCGGCTCGAGCACGATCGGGCGAGCCTTGCCGATGGCGTCGAGAAACGCTTTGCGACCGGCCGCGACGAACGCGACTTCTTTCGAGTCGACCGGATGACTCTTGCCGTCGTACACGACGACTTTCACATCCTGCAGCGGATAACCCGCGATCGCGCCGTGCTCGATGACTTGCAGGATGCCTTTCTCGACGGCCGGAATATATTGTCCGGGAATCGAGCCCCCTTTCACTTGATCGACGAACTGGAAGCCCGATCCGCGCGGCAGCGGTTCGATGCGCAGATAGACTTCGCCGAACTGTCCCGCGCCGCCGGTCTGCTTCTTGTGCCGGTGGTGACCGTCGGCTGACGAGGTGATCGTCTCGCGATACGCGATGCGCGGCGGATGCGTCTTCACGTCCAATTTGTACTGTACCGCGATGCGCTCGAGCAGACAGCGAATCTGCAATTCGCCCAGTCCGCGCAGTACGGTTTCGTTGGTGATACTGACGCGATCGACGACCAGACATGGATCTTCGGCGGACAGCTTCTGCAGGATCTCCCACATGCGCTGCTCGTCGCCGCGTTTGCCGGCTTCGATTGCGATGCCGTAGATCGGCGCGGGAAATTCCAGCGGTGCGATGTGAATGTGATCCTCATCGTGCGAGTCGTGCAGCACGCTGTCGAACACGATCTCGTCGATTTTGGCGATGGCGCCGATCTCACCGGGGCCGCATGCGTCGATCGGGATGTGCTCCTTGCCGCGCACCAGATAAAGTTGGCTGACTTTGAACGGCTTGCGCGCATCGCCGACGAACAGCTGGCTGTCGCGCTTCACCGTGCCTTGATGCACCTTGAACAC
>JBDTMS010000989.1:0-1895 GCA_039934195.1 Betaproteobacteria bacterium | reverse complement strand
TTTTCGGTAACGCCGGTGCCGGGCGGATGGGAGATCGGCATTCACATCGCGGTGCCGGCCGCCGGCGTTCTGCGCGGTACGCCGCTCGACGACGAAGCGGTCGGGCGTCTGTCCACCGTGTATCTGCCGGGTGCGAAAATTACCATGCTGCCCGACGCGGTAATCGAGGAGTATTCGCTGGCTGAGGGACGCACGTGTCCGGCCCTGTCGTTGTATTTACAGGTCGCCTCCGATTTGTCGATACGCGGTACGCGGACCGAGCTCGAGCAGCTGCACATTGCCGCAAACCTGCGTCACGATTCGCTCGAGAAGTGGTTCAACGAAGAGGCGCTGAGCGCCGAGCTCGAGCCGATGCCGTTTGCTACCGAGCTGAAAGTGTTGTGGGAGCTTGCCACTGTGCTGGAGGCGGGACGCGGCCGGCCCGAGCCGCTGCGCGCGGTGCAGATGGATTACAACTTTTACGTGGGTGACGACGAACGCGTGCGCATCGTCGAGCGCAAGCGCGGTGCGCCGGCAGACAAGCTCGTGGCCGAGTTCATGATCCTGGTCAATTCGGAATGGGGACGCAATCTCGCCGAAGCCGGCGTGCCCGCGATCTATCGGGTGCAGGGTAACGGCAAGGTGCGGCTGTCGACGATACCTTCGGCGCATCAGGGACTCGGCGTGGCTCAGTACATGTGGGCGAGCTCGCCGCTGCGCCGCTATGTGGATTTGGTCAACCAGCGCCAGCTCATCGCGTGGCATCGCAACGAGCCGGCACCGTATACCGCAGGCGGCGAACCGATCCTCACCGCGATGCGCGACTTCGAGATCGCGTACGAGATCTACGCAGACTTTCAGCGCAACATGGAACGCTACTGGTGCCTGCGCTGGCTGCAGCAGGAACGGGTCGGTCTGACCAACGCCGAAGTGCTGCGCGACAACTTGCTCAAGATCGATGGAATCCCGCTGATTGCACGCGTACCATCGGTGCCGCTGCTCGAGTCGGGCGCTAAGGTTTCCCTTAAAATTTCCGATATCGATTTACTGGAGGTTACCTTTCACGGCGAATATTGCGGACCTGCGTGAGCCGGCCGCGAAAGAACCGAAATGCGCGATCTTGCATCGGCGGGCGCGCTGTGACAGGTCGATCCATCTTCCCTACAATACGTTAACTTGACTGCAGCCTCGTCAGCATTGCCGATCTCTCATGCGGCCGCGCGCCGGGTCGCTAAACCCGACTTTAAAAATCTCGACGCGCTGCTGTCGCCGCCCAACAATGGGCCTGTCACGGTCGCGATCGCGCTGTCCCTCGTCTTTCATTCCACCCTGCTGCTGATTACCTTCGCGTATCCAGATGCCCTAGATTTCAAACAGGCGCCGGCTGCCATCGAAGTGGTACTGGTCAACGGCAAGTCGGCCACGCGACCGGTAAAAGCAGATGCGCTTGCACAAGCCGACCTCGATGGCGGCGGCAATACGACCGCCCCGCGCCGCGCGAAGACCAACATGCCCGCGCTGCCTAACATGCCGACCGATGCCGAGCTGGCTCTGGCCGCCAAGCGCCTGGAGCAGCTCGAGGCGCAAGCGCAGCGCCTGCTGACTCAGCTCAAACCCGGTAACCAATATAGCCAGCCGGTCCCCGCGCCGCGCGAGCAAGCATTGCCGAACGACTCACCCCATGTCACCGAGTTGCCCGATGAGCATCTCGCGATAGCCCGCCTCGAAGCGCAGATCGCGCGCGAGTGGGAGGCGTATCAAGAATTGCCGAAGCGCAAATTTATCGGCGCACGCACACAAAGCGCGGTCGAAGCGGAGTATCTGGACGGCTGGCGTCAGCGCATCGAACGCGTCGGTACGGCGAATTTTCCGGACGAGGCGCGGCGCGAAGGTACGTTCGGCACCGTGATGGTCAC
>JBDTMS010000988.1:0-1899 GCA_039934195.1 Betaproteobacteria bacterium | reverse complement strand
AACACCCCGACGTGAAAGAGGCGACGGTGGTGTCCGCGCCCGATCCGCGACGTGGCGAAACGGTAAAGGCATTCGTGGTGTTGAAATCCGAATCGAGCGGAAAGCTCACCGCCCAGCAGTTGATCGAATGGGCGCGCGAACACATGGCTGCATATAAGGTGCCGCGGCTGGTGGAATTCGTCGACGAGCTGCCTCGCTCCGGCACCGGCAAGATTCAGTGGCGGCTGCTGCAAGAGCAGGAGTGGGCGAACAAGTAGCGCCGCCCTGGGTTCTCGGGACTGCGCGCGCGGCGCTTTGCAATCACTGGCGCACGCGCAGTGCAAACGTCTGCTCACCGCGCAGCATGGTGAGAACGATGGGACCCGTGGCTTCGAGCTCCGCGAGAAATTCGCGCGTGCTTTTGGCGCGCTTGCGATTCACCGCGACGATCACGTCGCCGGGCCGCATACCGAGCGCCCATGCAGGACTGTCGCGCGCCACCTCGATTACCGCCACCGCTTCGGATTTGCCGTTGCGCCGCGCGTTGCCGAGCTTGCTGCCCGCGAGCTCCGGCAGGGATGCAGCGCCGCCTGCCTCGTCGACTTGGTTTCGCTCGATGCTGCCTCTGAGAATCTGTTCGCGCCCTTCGCGCGTCACCTTAAATTCGACTTGCTCGCCGACCGGCACCAGGCCGATCTGATTGCGCAAGTCGGCCGAGTTGCGCACTCGACGACCATTCACGCCGACGATGATGTCGTTGACGCGCATGCCCGCCGCAGCCGCCGAGGAACCTTTGGTTACGTCGACGATCAGCGCGCCGTAAGTAGTTTGGATACCCAGTTTTTTGCCTGCCTCTGCAGTCACGTCCTGGGTCGTGATGCCGATGCGTCCCCGATGCACCGAGCCGTATTTCACCAGCTGCGCCATCACCGAGCGCACCATGTTGCTCGGGATGGCGAAGCCGATGCCGACGCTCGCACCGTTCGGGCCGAGGATAGCGGTGTTGATGCCGATCAGCTCGCCTTTCAAATTCACCAGCGCGCCGCCCGAGTTGCCGGGATTGATCGACGCGTCGGTCTGGATAAAATCCTCGTAGCCCTCGATGTTGAGTCCCGTACGTCCAAGCGCGCTGACGATGCCGGAGGTGACCGTCTGTCCCAATCCGAACGGGTTGCCGATCGCCAGCACGTAGTCGCCGACCCGCAGCGCATCCGCATCGCCGAGCGCAATCGCTTTCAGATTCTCGGCCGGCACGCGCAACAGTGCGATGTCGGTTTCCACGTCCGTGCCGACCAGTTTGCCTTCGAGCCGGCGTCCGTCTTTCAAAGTCACCGCGATCTGCTCGGCATCTTTGACGACGTGGTGATTGGTGAGCACGTAGCCCGCTTTCGCATCGACTATCACACCGGAGCCTGCCGAGATCTGCGGGCGGCTATTTTCCGGCGCGCTGAAGAAGCGGCGAAAGAACGGATCGCGCATCATTGGATTGTCCTGCTGCGGCGAACGCGACAAGACGGCAATATTGACCACCGCCGGCGTAATCTGTTCCAGCAGCGGCGCCAGCGATGGAATCTTGCCGTCGACGCTGATCGGCGGAATGCCGGCGTCCGCGTACGAAATCGGCAAGGCGAGCACGAGTACAAGACGGAGAACTAATTTGGATTTCATGCAGGCTGCGCTCTGGACGAAAGCCGGCAGTGTAGCGCCGAACGTAATCGGCGCCGCCGAAGCGCGAACCGATGGGGCGCATTGCGCATGATGGCGCTGCACCGTTGCCGCAGCGAACCGGACATGCAGACGGCCAATCGCCTATCGCTGTTCGTCTGCAAGCTGGCTCCGCTGATTTCAGCGAGCCTGATTCTGTACGCTTGCAGCAGTGCACCGGAAAGATCTTCGCAACCCGGCGCCGCCATTTCCACC
>JBDTMS010000987.1:0-1901 GCA_039934195.1 Betaproteobacteria bacterium | reverse complement strand
TACGCTGCGTTCAAAAGCCTGTGTCTGGCGATGAGCCAGGCGTTGGAGCGCCGCAAGCCATAACGCGCGAATAAAGAGACGGTGTCAAACCTCTGGTACGTTCTCAAGGCGGGACAGGTTCATGGTCCTTTTCCCGGCGGGGCGCTGGTGCAGGATCGGCTGCTCGGACGTTTGGGCGCGGACGAGTTACTGAGCACGGATCGCGACGACTGGCATCCATTCGCGTACTGGCCGCAGCTCAGCCAGGCGCTCGAAGCCGCGGCTAAGGCAGCGCCGGAACAGCAGCCGGGTTGGAATGCTGAACGCGCGAAGGCACGTGCGAGATGGGCCGATCAACGCACCGGCGAGGAACGCCGAGCGGCAAGCGAGGAAGCCGGGAAAGGCGAGCGTCGCGGCGAGCGCAGATCGAAGCGGGCGACTGCGCAGAGAACCGCGCGGGCGAGCGGTGTGCAAGGCTTGCTGATGGACTATCCGGTGTGGAAGCTGATTCTCGCGCTGGCGGTACTCGTCATGGTGATTGCGGTGCTGGTCCATATGTTCGGCGCGGTGAATCCGATTGCGGTCGACATCCGCCGTTAGCGGACCTGCCAACACCATAATTTGTTTAGCGCCCGCGACATCACCAATCCAGCGCCTGTGAATAAGCACAAGATCGTCAGGCGCGAAGCGAAGCGGGAGCGTCGTTGCAACTGCGACGGCCCACACGCAAGTGCAGCATCTGCTGGCGTTGAAAATCTCCAGGCCACGACCCATGAAGCAGCTTTCATCAAGGGACAACCCACAGTACAAAGCGCTGGTGCGCCTGGTACGCTCGGCGCGTACCCGACGCGAACAATCGCAGCTGGTGCTCGACGGCATACATTTGGTGGAATCGTATATGCAGGCGTTCGGTACCGGCACCCTGCAGTTGTTCGTCAGGCTGTCGGCGGCAGACCACCCGGAGGTCGCGGCATTGTCCGCGCGCGCGCCGTGCACCGTCCTGCAGGACACGCTGTTCAACGAGGCAGCGCCGGTCGATTCGCCGGTCGGCATCCTGGCGGTCGCCGCGATCCCTCGCGTGGAACGAAATCTCGATACGTCGGGTTTCCAAGTGCTGCTCGATGGCATCCAGGATCCCGGCAATCTCGGCGCCATCCTGCGCAGCGCCGCGGCAACGGGTGCAACCGCAGCGCATTTGTCGCGCTCGTGTGCCGACCCATGGTCTCCGAAAGCGTTGCGCGGCGGCATGGGCGCGCAATTTTGCCTGCCTGTGCTGGAGCATGACGATCTCAACGCAGGGGCTGCGGGACTGGGTTGCCGGCTGCTAGCGGCAACGAGGGATGCAACGCAATCGTTGTTCGCAACGGACTTGCGCGGGCCGGTGGGATTCGTGATCGGCGGCGAAGGCGCGGGTATATCGCCGGGTGTACTGGCAAGTGTGCCGGAGCGCATTCGCATACCGATGCGCGCCGGCATCGAATCTCTGAATGTCGCATGCGCTGCGGCGGTGATCTTCTACGAATGGCTGCGGCAATCGCGCGTGGCGTGATGGAAATCTTTCGGGGAACTTGAACTCCAACTCACACGCGCAATACAAGGAATTCCAATGAAGCTGAGCATAGCGCACGACAGGTCGCAGGAATGCTTTCCCGAGTCCGTAGTGTCGTTGCTGTACCGTTATTTCTTTTTCGGCTGGCTGTTTCGCGATGTGAGCAGAGGCAGCCTGCTGGAGCGAGCGGCCAACTGGCGCGCCAACCAGGAAATGCGACGTTACCTGCCGACGTACCTGCGACGCTGGTTGTTCATCTTCGTCGCCGGATACATGCTCGGCGCCGTGTTCGAGCTCGGGTTCGAGTATATGTATGCTGCGGCCTGCTGCTACAGCAGCAGTTGCGTATCGGCGTCGGTGATCTTCGTTATCG
>JBDTMS010000986.1:0-1903 GCA_039934195.1 Betaproteobacteria bacterium | reverse complement strand
ATAATCGGCATACGGAAAATCCGGCACGTCCTGCGAGCCCGCGAAGCGCGGATCGCCGGCCATCGCGCGCTGTTCCCACGTCACCATGTTCAGATCGCGATTGTTGAGCACCATCACGATCAAGCACGGGTCTTGCCAGCGGTGCCTGTCACAACGCGCCGCGACAGTTCGTCTTAAACTTGAGGCGGGCGCATTGCGTAATCGTAGAACGCGCCCGACGAAACACATTCTCCAGCCACGGCTATCTACCAAATGCGTCTCGAACCCTTGAAAGATGACCTTGCACAACGGTTCGGAGCCCACCGTTCACGCTTGTTCGGCGTTGCCTATCGAATGCTCGGTTCGCGCGCCGATGCGGAAGACATTCTGCAGGATGCCTATCTGCGTTGGCATCGGGCGGATACGGCAACGATCGAGACGCCCGAGGCATGGCTGGTCACCGTGGTTACGCGTCTCTGTTTGGACCGGCTACGAGCCAGAAAGCAGGAGCGTGAGCTGTACATCGGACCCTGGCTGCCCGAGCCGATCATAACGGGCACGATGGAATCGGCGGAGATGCAACTCGAGTTTGCCAACGAGGTGTCGGTCGCATTCTTGGCAATGCTCGAACGACTGGGTGCAGAGGAACGCGCGGCGTTTCTACTCTACGAAGTGTTCGATTACGACTACGCCGATATTGCGCAGATGCTCGGTAAAACAGAGGCTGCATGCCGCCAGATCGTACACCGCGCGCGCGAACGCGTGCGTACCGGCAGACCGCGCTATACAGTGCCGGAGCAGAACCGGCAACTGCTGCTGGAAAAATTTCTAAAAGCCGCCACCAGCGGCGATCGCGAAGCAGTGACCGCGTTGCTCGCGGAAAACGTCAGCTTTATATCGGATGGCGGCGGCAAAGTGACTGCTGCGCTCAAGGTCTTGAACGGCGCCGAGCGAATCGGCCGCCTCTACTATTGCATCGCGCGACGTCACCCGCAGCTCAGCTACCGTCTCATCCGCGTCAACGGCGAACTCGGCGCAGTGCATCTCGTCGAAGGCAAATTGCATTCCGTTCTGTCGTTCGAAACCACCGTCGACCAAATCGTTGCGATCTACGTCATGCGCAATCCGGACAAGCTCGTGGGAATCGATGTCAGCGATTACGACATTTGATGCCCGCCTGTCACAAGGCGGTGTGCCGTCCGTCTTATTTGATAACAGCGGATCCGAGTGGGACATCGCGCTGCATGGATGACGGAGAATTCGCATGCATACTTCCATCGACTACGCCAAACACTCGCCAGAAGCTCTGCGGCACATGCGTGGACTTAATGTTTACCTCGGCAATGCCGAACTCGGCGACACGCTCAATCTCGTGTTCATTCGAGTGTCGCAGATCAACGGCTGCAACTATTGCATCGATCGCCATACGCGAGAAGCGCGCGCTACGGGCGAGAGTGACGCGCGGCTATCTGCGTTGTCGAAGTGGCGCTCCAGTACACTATTCGACGCTCGCGAGAAGGCCGCGCTCGGATGGGCTGAGCTGCTCACGCCGGTCCGCGATGCACAGGATATTCAGGCTCAGCTTGCGGCACTAAAAGCGTACGTCAATGACAAACAGATTTCCGATCTAACGTTCGCGGTCGCGACGATCAACGCCTGGAACATCGTCGGCGTCAGCTTCGTTCCGACAGCGGCAGAAAAACAGCAGTTGGAAACCAGCGAAAATCACTAAAACTAGAGAGGAGAACAAGATGCAGAAGAAGTTGGTGAACTACGCCCGCCCGATCCTAATAGCAGGCATTGCCCTGCTTGCGGGCAACGCAGCCATCGCGGCGGATGATGGCGACAAGAGCGCCGTCGTGATCGTCCCGCTGCTGCAGCAGAACCTCGCCGATCTGCCCGGCAAAGAAGGATTGATGGTCAC
>JBDTMS010000985.1:0-1903 GCA_039934195.1 Betaproteobacteria bacterium | reverse complement strand
GCGGTGTGATGCGCAGGATCATATCGCTCGAGTTCTCCGCTAACAGCCGATGGCTTTCTTCACTCGCTTGCAAAGCTTGCTCGACTTGCTTGCGCGCTGTGATATCCCGACCCACCCCGCGGTAGCCCTTGAATTTGCCGGCCTCATCGAACACGGGCTCGCCACTGATGCTGATGTAGTGGGTGTCGCCATCGTCGTTCCGCCTTCCCATTTCCAGGTCGTGGAACGGCAAGTGCGCCTCCAGTATCGCCTTGTGCTCGGCCCAGGCGGCTTCGCTCACACCGACGAAGTCGAGCTCCCAGCGGGTCTTGCCCATTCGACTAATGTGCATCCTGGTGAGGCCGCCGTCTCCGGACTGACTGACGAACCGGAAATGTTCATCCTGTTCCCAGAACCAGTCAGTGGACAACTGGGTCAACCCGCGAAACCGCTCTTCGCTCGCGCGGAGCTCGATCTCCGTCTCCTTCGAGCGAGTGATGTCAGTCGCGAGGCCCACGATGTAAGCTCCATCGGGCAAATCTACCCGCTGCTTGCTCTTCAGCAGCCAACTGGTGCTGCCATCGGGACGAGTGACCGAACTCTCGATAAACAGCGGCGTCGTCGCACGCAACGCCTCATCGTCCTCCGCCCAATAACGCTTCACTACATCGGGTGCCGAGATGTCCGGATCGCTGTGATCAAGCAGCACGGCGCGCTCGTGGCCCATTAGTTTGCAAAAGAGATTATTGAACAGCACCCAACGGTGCTGCGAATCTTTGACGAACATCGGTTGCGGGATGCCCTCGATGACCGCATCCAAGAACTTCTGGCTGTGCTCCAGGGCGAGTTCTGACTGCTTGCGATCGGTGATGTCATGCAACGCCCCGGTAAACCGCATCGGCTTGCCGGCTGCGTCCCAGGACGCCTGACCACGCGCGTGGAACCATTTATACTCGCCGGCCTTTGCCTGCAGTCGGTACTCCACGTCGTAGGGCTGCCTCTCCGTAAGGTGGGCACGAAGAGCCAGCAGGGTGGATTCGCGATCCTCGGGGTGCAGGCGCACTTCGAAGGAATCCCATATGACTTCTATGTCGGTGCAACCGAGCAACTCCTTGTAACGCGGCGAGTAGTAGCAATAGCCGGTCGCCATGTTCCAGTCCCAGATACCGTCGTGGGTGGCCTGTACCACAAGCTGGAAGCGCTCCTCGCTCTCGCGCACATCTTTCTCGGCATGCTTGCTTGCGCTGATATCCTGAATTTGTGCAATGAAGTGCACCGGGAGGTTATCTGCGCTGCGCACGAGTGAAGCGCTGAGCAGCGCCCATACAATGTGCCCGTCCTTATGGAAATAGCGTTTTTCCATTTGAAAGGTTTGGATATCGCCTCTTAGCAGCTGCCCCGCATACTGCAGGTCCGCGACGAGGTCTTCGGGATGCGTGATGTCCTGAAACGTAAGCGCCAGCAGTTCCGCCTCGCTGTATCCGAGAATCTCGCAGATCGCGCGGTTCAGTTGTAACCAGCGGCCATCGGTTGAGACCAAAGCCATACCAATCGCAGCGAAGTCAAAAGCGCTGCGAAAGCGCTCCTCGCTCTCCTGCAATGCAAGTTCGTGTTCTCGATGCGTGTGCGCGGTTGTAGTTCGAAGCGTCATCATCGATCCGATTAGGTGTGGCTCCTCTCCGCTGATTAACGGCCCAGTTCCAACGCAGTTGAGCGGTCCCGCCCGTCAGCCAGTGCAAGTGGGGAAAGCGTGTTGGAAATGGTATGGACACAAGCGACGACAGTACACCTCTCGAATATGGCTTCGCCCTCGTACAGCTGCTGAGTCTCGGCCGTTCCCTGAGCTGAGCAATAGCTTCTGCAGACTACGTGTTTGGTCCCGGGATGAGGTGACGTGGATTGATTTTGAACGGAGCCGGATTTC
>JBDTMS010000984.1:0-1904 GCA_039934195.1 Betaproteobacteria bacterium | reverse complement strand
CATGTCGAGCGCGCGCTTTGCACCGATCAAACGCGGCAGTCGTTGCGTGCCGCCCGCGCCGGGCAGAATGCCGAGCTTTACTTCGGGTAAGCCGAGCAGCGTGCCCGCGAGCGCACAGCGGAAATGACAAGCCAGCGCGAGCTCGAGCCCACCGCCGAGCGCAAAGCCGTGAATCGCAGCGACGATCGGCTTGGTGACCGTGTCCATATAGCTCGCGAGGCCGGGCAGACTCGCCAACCCGACCACCGGTGGCAAACCGAACTCCGAAATGTCGGCGCCGCCGGAAAACGCCCGGCCACTGCCGACCACGAGAAATGCGCGCACGGCGGTGTCGTGTTCGCCTTCCTTGATCGCATTGAGTATTCGCTGCAGCACGCCCTTGCTGGCGCTAAGCGCATTGACGGGCGGATTGTTGAGCGTGATAACGCCCAAATGGCCTTGCACTGCATAGGTGACGATATCGGTCATTCGAAGAGGCTCCAGGACGACAGATCGAAAAAAAGACTACGGAAGATGGCGACGCATGCGACGCAATTCACTGCAGTGCGGGCACAGATCGATTTCTCATCGCGGTCCGCACCAACAGCAGCGTACGCGAACGGGTCAGACCTATACCTCCAGCCATTCCTTGCGGATCGCTTCGTTGTTGCGCAACTGTTCGGGCGTGCCCTCGAAAACGATCTGGCCATGACCCATCACGTACAAGCGCTGCGAGATTTTCAGTGCGATGGTGAGCTTTTGCTCGACCAGTAAAATCGATATGCCGCGCGTCTTGATCTCTTCGAGAAAGCGCGCCACCAGCTCGACGATCATCGGCGCCAGTCCTTCTGTCGGCTCGTCGATCATGATCAGCTCAGGGTCGCCCATCAGCGTTCGGCACAGCGTGAGCATCTGCTGCTCGCCGCCGGACATGACGCCGGCGGGCGCATCGGCCCGTTCGCGCAGCACCGGGAACAACTTGTACATGTCATCGATGCTCCAGCGGCCTTTCTGCTTGCGCCCCTTCATGCCGAGCAGCAGATTCTGGCGCACCGTCAGCGAGGGAAAGATATCGCGATTCTCCGGTACGTAACCGAGGCCTTTTCGCGCGACCGCGTAGGTCTTCAACCCCGCCATCTGGTTGCCGCGGAACGCAACCGAACCGGTCATCGCAACTTGACCCATGATGGCTTTGATGGTGGTCGAGCGCCCGGCACCATTGCGGCCGAGCAGACTGACGATCTCGCCGGCCTGCACGTTCATGTTCACGCCATGCAAGATGTGACTCTTGCCGTAATAAGCGTGCAGGTCGGTGACGTCCAGCATGATGATCCTCAGTCCGCCTCGGCGCCGAGATACGCCTCGCGCACTGCTTGGTTGCCGCGAATCTCCTCCGGCGTTCCGGTTGCGAGCACACGTCCATACACCAGCACCGAGATGCGATCGGCGAGACCGAATACGACGCCCATGTCGTGCTCGACCATGATCAGCGTCTTGCCTTGCGTCACGCTTCGTACGAGCTCAACTGCATCGCGTGTTTCGCTGTGACTCATGCCTGCGGTCGGCTCGTCGAGAAGAATGACGTCGGCACCGCCCGCGATGGTGATGCCGATCTCGAGCGCACGTTGTTCTGCATAGGTGAGCACACCGGCGTTGCGATCGCGGCGTTTCACCAGACCGATTTTTTCGACGATCTCATCGGCGCGCTCTCGTGCATCCTTCAGCGCGCCTACGCGTTTCCAGAATGAGTAGCGATAGCCCAGCGACCACAGCACGGCGCAGCGCAGATTCTCGTACACCGACAGCCGCGGAAAGATATTGGTGATCTGAAAGCTGCGCGACAAGCCACGCCGATTGATCTGCTGCGGTTGCAGGCCGGTTACGTTCTCGCCGTTGAGCATGATCTGGCCCGAGCTCAACATGAA
>JBDTMS010000983.1:0-1906 GCA_039934195.1 Betaproteobacteria bacterium | reverse complement strand
GCTGCGCTCGCAGATGAGCATGAACTGCAAGCGTTCGCTGCCGGGACGCGGCCGCTCACCGGAGGCGCTCGCCGATGTGGCGCGCATCCAAGCGTTGTGGAGCGAGTGCCGCCAACAATTTGCAGCCAAAGGGCGATTCCTGTTCGGGGATTTTTCAGTCGCCGACGCGATGTATGCGCCGGTGGCGCTGCGCTTCAAGATCTACGCGGTGGAAATGGACCCGCTGGTGCGCGATTACGTCGATACCATCCTGGCACTTCCCGAGCTTGCGGAATGGATGCAGGATGCATTGGCTGAAACCGAAATCATTCCCGCCTTCGAGCCGCTCGATCAGCCGTGAAGATTTATCGCGTGGGCGGCTCGGTACGCGATGAGCTGCTCGGGCTGCCGGTCAAGGATGACGACTTCGTCGTCGTCGGCAGCAGTGTGGAAGAGATGCAGCGGCTCGGTTATCGACCGGTCGGTAAAGATTTCCCGGTTTTCCTCCATCCGCAGACGCATGCCGAACATGCACTCGCACGCACTGAGCGCAAGACCGCGCCCGGCTACACGGGTTTCGCCGTGCACGCCGCACCCGACGTCACCCTCGAACAGGATCTAGCGCGGCGCGATATCACGATCAATGCAATGGCTCGCGATGCGGAAGGCGAGCTGATCGATCCCTACCACGGTGCGGCAGACCTCGTGGCCGGCATTCTTCGGCACGTCAGTCCCGCGTTCGTAGAAGACCCTGTTCGTATTTTGCGCGTAGCGCGTTTTGCCGCGCGGTTCGGGTTCAGGATCGCGCCCGAAACCCTGGCGCTCATGCGTCGCATGGTGGACGACGGCGAGGTCGATCATCTGGTGCCTGAACGCGCGTGGCAGGAGATTGCACGCGGGCTCATGGAGGCTCGCCCGTCGCTGATGCTCGAAGCATTGCGTGCGTGCGGTGCGCTGGCGCGCATCCTTCCGGAAGTCGATGCGCTGTGGGGCGTTCCGCAGGCACCCGAGCACCATCCAGAAGTCGACACGGGCGCGCATGTATTGCTGGTGATCGATTATGCGGCGGCGCAGGGCTATTCGCTGCCGGTTCGCTTTGCCGCGCTCGTGCATGACCTCGGCAAAGCGCAGACACCGAAGGCGCAGTGGCCGAAGCATATCGGCCACGAGGCCAGCAGCGCCGAGCTGGTGGAGCAGCTTGCGCAACGCCTGCGGGTGCCGGCGGAATGTCGCGATCTCGCCGTGCTGGCTGCTCGTCACCACCTTGACGTCCATCGCGCCAGCGTTCTGCGTGCGGCGACGATCGTGAAGCTGTTCGAGAAGACCGATGCGCTGCGCCGGCCCGAGCGTTTCGAGCTTTTGCTGCAGGCTTGCAGCTGCGATTTTCACGGCCGGCTCGGCCGCGGCACGCTCGCGTATCCAGCCGCTGATCGGTTGCGACAAGCGCTCGCCGCAGCACGGGGGATCGATGCCGGCGCTATCGCCGGCCTCCAGAGTAATCCGCTTCACATTGCCAACGCGGTCCACGCGGCACGCGTGCATGCGGTTGCGCAGGCGTTGCCGGATTCCGTCAACGATGACGGAAAATAACTGGCGAGATAGCGCGAGTTTCAGCGAAGATGCGACACCAACCAGGTCAACAACGCGGATAGGATGAGTGAAGAGGTGAACGGAAAGTTGTACTCCTTGCCGTTGCGCACGAAGTGAATATCGCCCGGCAGGCGACCGAGACCAATACGGCGAAGCATGGGCGTTACCCAGCCTATCAGGCAAATCGCCAGCACCAGTACAACAAACCACTTGAGCATTCCCAGTCTCCCGCGTAAATCCGATTTCGTTATCTTATTGCGAATCGCGCTGCCCAGCGCTCGACGGAGGTTGCTTTGATCGATCTGTATACGTGGTCCACGCCCAACGGCCGTAAAGT
>JBDTMS010000982.1:0-1907 GCA_039934195.1 Betaproteobacteria bacterium | reverse complement strand
AGCATCGCATGAACTTGACTCAACCCAATGCGTGGCGCGATTTGTGGGCGCTGATCCACGCCTATTGGTGGTCCGAAGAGAAGGTGTCCGCGCGGCTGCTCTTATTCGCCATCGTCGCGTTGACCCTCGGGATGGTCTATATGAACGTGCAGATCAACCTTTGGCAGAATCATTTTTTCAACGCGCTGCAAGATAAGAATCAACAGCAGTTCTACCACCAACTAATTCGCTTCCTCGGCCTAGCCGCGATCTGGGTCGTGCTGTCTGTCTACTCACAGTACCTCACGCAGATGCTGCAAGTTCGCTGGCGGCGCTGGCTTACCGATGACTACCTGCGTCGGTGGCTCGCCGATCGCGCCTACTATCGGATGCAGTTCGCGGGCGCCCAGACAGACAACCCCGATCAGCGCATCGCTGAAGACTTGCGGCTGTTCGTGGAAGGCAGCGTGAGTCTATTCGTCGGACTGCTCAACGCCGCCGTTACGCTGGCATCGTTTATCGGCATTCTATGGGTGCTGTCGGGCCCGCTCAGTTTGCACATCGGAACGATGACCCTGGTGATCCCAGGCTACATCGTGTGGATCGCTGTGGTCTATGCGCTGGCCGGCGACTGGATCGCCCACCAGATCGGCAAAGCGCTCATCGCGCTCAACTTCAAACAGCAAGGCGCGGAAGCGGATTTTCGCTACAGCCTGGTCCGATTCCGCGACAACATGGAAGGTGTTGCGCTCTATGACGGCGAGGCGGATGAGCTGAGTAGTTTTCGCACGCGATTCGCCTCCGTGTTCAGCAACTGGTGGGCGATTATGCGCCGGCAAAAACGCCTTGCGTGGTTCACCGCAAGCTACAGTCAGACCGCAGTCGTCGTCCCGTTTATCGTCGCGGCGCCGCGTTACTTCGCCGGCACCCTGCAGCTGGGTGGACTGATGCAGACGGCAAGCGCATTCGGTTACGTACGCGACGCGCTCACCTGGTTCATCAACGCGTACGTCGCATTCGCGACCTGGAAAGCGGCGGTCGATCGGCTGACGACGTTCCACAATGAGATTCTCGCCGCGCAGGAAGCGCAGCGCTCGACGCCCGGCGTACAGGTCATCGAAGGCGCATCGCCGGATCTGCAATTCGAGAAGGTCAAGCTCGATCGTCCGTCCGGCGACGCGCTCCTGACGCTCGACGCGCTGGATATCGTACCGGGCTCGCGCGTGCTGATCCGCGGCCCGTCCGGATCCGGTAAGAGCACGCTGCTGCGTGCGATCGCCGGCATCTGGCCGTTCGGCCGCGGTGTGATCAAGCGACCGCGCGACTTCAACGCGCTGTTTCTGCCGCAAGCCGCGTATTTTCCGCTCGGCAGCTTGCGCGAGGCAATGTGCTATCCGACGCCATGCAACGCATTTAGTGAAACACAAGTGAAGGACGCGCTCGAGAGCGTCGGCTTGTCGCATCTCATCACACGTCTGGACGAGTCGGCGAATTGGACGCACGCCTTGTCCGGCGCGGACCAGCAGCGAGTCGCCTTTGCACGCGTACTGCTGCAAAAACCGAAGTGGTTATTCCTCGATGAGGCGACGTCGAGTCTGGACGAGGGCAGCCAGGCCGCGCTGTACGATTTGCTGATCTCGAAATTGCCGGACACCACGATGATTAGCACGGCGGGCGGCGAAGAACTGGCCGGACGGCATTTGCAGACATGGGCGCTTAACGCGCGCGGCAGCGCGTTTGAGCTGCAGAAGGTTTGAGGCTCGCCGCTTCGCTTGCTCGCAGGGTCTAGGGGATCGGGACTGGGGGCTAGGGTGAATGCTGGCGCCTTGCGCCGATCATGCGCCGGCTGAGCCGCCTGTTCCGGCCTTCAGGCGGTTTGCGTCGCGCGACTGTTTCGCGCGTCGATAGACCCACACTACGACGCCGAC
>JBDTMS010000981.1:0-1915 GCA_039934195.1 Betaproteobacteria bacterium | reverse complement strand
GCGCCATCTCGGCTGCGCGTAACACCGCGCGCGCCTTGCTCTTGGTTTCCGCCCACTCGCTTGCGGGAACGGAATCGGCGACGATGCCGGCCCCGGCCTGCACATATAACCGGCCATCTTTGATGATGGCCGTGCGAATCGCGATCGCAAGATCCATGTCGCCGTTGAAACCCAGATAGCCGACCGCGCCGGAATACAAACCGCGCTTGGTTGGCTCGAGCTCATCGATGATTTCCATTGCTCGGACTTTCGGCGCGCCGCTCACCGTGCCGGCCGGAAAACTCGCGCGCAGCACGGCAATGGCATCGAGCCCGGGCTTGAGCTTTCCCTCTACGTTCGACACGATGTGCATCACGTGCGAGTAGCGCTCGACCAGCATATTCTCCGTCACGCGCACGCTGCCGATCGTGGCCACGCGGCCGACGTCGTTGCGACCGAGATCCATCAACATCACATGCTCGGCGCGCTCTTTTGGATCTGCCAGCAACGACTTCTCGTGCTCGACATCTTCTTCGCGCGTGGCGCCCCGCGGGCGCGTGCCGGCGATCGGACGCAACGTAACCATGTCGCCTTCGAGCCGCACCAAAATTTCCGGCGATGCGCCGACGACATGGAAATCGCTCATGTCGAAATAGAACATGTACGGCGACGGGTTGAGCGCGCGCAGCGCGCGGTACAACGACAGCGGCGACGCCGCGTAGGCATGGCTGATTCGTTGCGACAGCACCACCTGCATGATGTCGCCGTCCTGGATGTAGCGCTTGGCTCGCTGCACGGCTTCGATAAACGCATCTTCGCTGAATTCTGACTGCGGGATCGCGGTGGGCTGGGCCTTTTCTTCCGGAATGTTTATCGGCTGGCGCAGCTGCACCGACAATGTCTGCAATCGTGCCTGCGCTTTGGCATACGCATCGGGCTCGCGCGGGTCGCCGTAGACGATCAGGTAAAGCCGGCCCGAGAGATTGTCGACCACGGCCAGTTGCTCGGACAACAACAGCAGTATGTCCGGCGTATTCAACGTATCCGGCTTGTCGGTGATTGCGAGCTTGCGCTCGATGTAGCGCACGGTGTCGTAACCGAACACGCCGACCAGACCGCCGCAAAAGCGTGGCAATCCGGGAATCAGCGCCGCGCGGAAACGCGCCTGACAGGCACGGACGAACTCCAGCGGATCGTCCCGCTCGATCTGCTGCACCAGCTGGTTGTGGCGGTATTCGGAGCACGTATGGCCACGCACTTCGAAGCGTGTGTCGGCAGGCAGGCCGATGAACGAATAGCGGCCGAACCGCTCGCCGCCCTGCACCGATTCGAGCAGATACGAATACGGGCAATTGGCGAGCTTGAGATAGACGGACAGCGGGGTATCGAGATCGGCGAAGGTTTGCAGCACCAGCGGGATACGCGTGTAACCCTGGGCCGCAAGCTGCGAAAATTCAGACTCGGTCATAGCGACTCCACAAGAACAACGACGACAGAAACAGCAGCGCTAGATTGCATGCACGGCGAACGCGAGCGGGCGCCACCAGCGCCACAGACCCTTCGCGATCAACCTAGCGTTTCCAGTCATCGAAGTTTTGCGAATCACGACCGTATTGAAGGTACCGAAATTATGGTGTGTCGGCTTATCGGTCAGTCGGCGGCAGATTTTGTTATCCGCCCCAACCAGACACACGATCCGGGCATCACACCAGACATAATAACCGGGCATCACGACCCCGGTCATTACGATCCTGGTCATTACGACCCTGGTCATTACGACCCTGGTCATTACGACCCTGGTCATTACGACCCATGGGAATCCCGATCTTGTGCATCACGACCTTGGCAATGCATTTGCGATCATGTCGACCGCGTACCCGAGATGTTCAACTATAGCATCGCATTTTAGATCGCGCACGTCTCGCTCGGTGTATCC
>JBDTMS010000980.1:0-1920 GCA_039934195.1 Betaproteobacteria bacterium | reverse complement strand
GGCATAGCAGGGCCGCTGTCCACAATCCGACCGGGACGAAAGATACGCAGTCCAGAACAAAACAAACAGGAGTAGGCCAAATGTTGAGATTGATCCAAGCGATGGTGTTATCGATAGTGCTGATCTGCGGCGTTACGGGTTGTGCCGTAACCAGCGGGAAAGAAACTGCAGGCGAATTCGTCGACGACGCAACCATCACCACCAGAGTCAAGGCGATCTACGCTAAGGACCCAGAGGTGAGCGCGATGCGCATCAGCGTCAAAACAATGGAAGGCAAAGTGATGTTGAGCGGGACGGCTAAGAGCCAGGCGGAGAAAGACAAGGCGGAATCGGTTGCGAAGGGCGTCTCAGGCGTCAAGAGCGTGCAAAATGACATCGTTGTCGACTCGTCGAAGTAATCATAGCTAGAGTTAGGGGGATCACATGCTTTATTGGGCAGCGGTATTTTTAATCATCGCCATCGTCGCGGGTTTGCTGGGCATCGGCGGGGTGGCGGTCATCTCGAAAGAAATTGCGTGGGTACTATTCGTGGTCGGCATTATTTTGGCGGTCGTTACGTTCCTGATGGGACGTCGGCGCTAGCGCTTCGACCATTCTGACTAGGGTTCAACTGTTCAACTACTGGAAAGGAGCAGCGATGTTCAAGAAGCTATTGGCACTTTCAGTTCTGGCGTGCTTCACCGCACTGGCCGGTTGCAACACCATGTCGGGCGCGGGTAAGGACATCCAGAAGGGCGGCGAAAAGATCGAGAACGCCGCTGACAAAAAGAAGAGCGAATAGCCGCTTTCGCGAGGTGGTAGCAGAACGGCGCGTACTCGCGCCCGTTCTGCTCTCAGTGATAATGAAGCGGGTAGTAATCGACTGCGGCAGCGCGCGCGTCTCAGGGGCTCCGCAAGGGCGAACGGCTTTTCCACGCTCGTCGCCTTGGTTTCCACTCCATGGGCGTCGCTGTCATTACCGATCCGTGATTACCGATCCAGGGTCGCCGCCATGATTACAGCTCTACGTTCAATCGTCTTATGCACAAGTGCGCTAGCTCTGTTGTCTGTTGCAGGCTGCGATCCGCGCGATAAGCCGCCGACGCCCAAGACATACACCGCGCGGATCGCGTCTGTGACCGCCGATTCTCGCGGGCCTGCTTTGAGTTTTGGCTGCTGCAATGTGGCAACTGCAACCTGAAATCTGCAACACCGGATCTGCAAAGACGCATCTGCAATACCGCGATATCTTCTGATACCGCGTATCTCCGTAGCACATACCACATATCTCATACCGGGCGGCACTAACCCGCGGTCGTTCCGGCCGTTTCGTCCGCGATCAGGACCCCACCACCGTGCGCGCAGCCCTGCGAGCTTGACGTGCCTTTCTACGCTGTGAAACGATGCGGGGCGGGACGCTAGCCGCTCGCTGGGTATTCGCCAGTAGAGCCGCGCGAGGGAGGCAAGCTCCGCCGCGTCCAAGCGCTCGCCCGCCTAACGCACAGGCGCAGCGTTACAAGCGCATAACTAAAATAGATCACCGGAGGAGTACCCGCATGGGCTGGCGCCGTGGCTGGATCAGCGTTTTTCTGTTTACCCTGGCAATGATCAACTACGTCGATCGTGTGGCGCTGTCGGTCGCCGCTAAAGCCGTGTCCACAGAATTCGGCCTGTCGCCCGTAGCGATGGGCTATCTGTTCTCGTCTTTCTTGTGGACCTACCTGCTCTGCCTGATACCGATGGGCATTTTGGTCGATTATTTCGGCGCGAAGAAAGTCAACGCGGCCGGCATCACGCTGTGGTCGCTGGCGACGATGGCGACCGGGCTGGCCGGCAACTTCGCTTCGTTGATCGCAACACGCCTCGCGATGGGTGTCGGCGAAGCGACGACGTTCCCTGCCGGCGGGCGCATGGTGCGCGAATGGATTCCCGCAAGCGAGC
>JBDTMS010000979.1:0-1925 GCA_039934195.1 Betaproteobacteria bacterium | reverse complement strand
CATCGAAGGATGCCTGCCGCAGTTCGCATCCCTCTGAAAAGGCGCGTATTGTGACGGTAGAAGGGGTAGGTGTCAATTCAGGATCCGCGAACACAGCAGCAGTAGAAACAGCGACGTTGGGCACCAGAATTATGTACCAGGAAACGCCGAGATTTACCGCCTGGAGTTGCTCGCCGATACCTTCGCCGAGCGCGTTGCGGCCGAACACAAAAACCGGTACATCTGCGCCGAGCTCGAGCGCCCAAGCCTGCAGCTCGCCGCGCCCGATCTCAAGTCGCCAAAGGCGATTCAGCGCGATCAATGTTGTTGCGGCATCTGAGCTGCCGCCGCCGAGCCCGCCACCCAGCGGCAGGCGTTTGGTGACCTCGATATCGACGCCGAGTGCACAGCCGGTCTTTTGCTGCAGCAACCGCGCGGCGCGAACGCACAGATCGGTGGCCGCCGGCACGCCGGGCAGATCGCTCGTCCGCTGCACCTCGCCGTCGGAACGCCGCCGGAATCGGAGCGTGTCGCCATAGTCGACGAACCGAAACAGCGTCTGCAACGTGTGATACCCGTCGGGACGCCGGCCGGTTACGCGAAGAAACAAATTTAGCTTGGCAGGCGCCGGGCAGACGAGCTCATCGCTATCGGCCATCGATCTTCCATTCGTCCACGACCAACCGCATGCGCATGGTGTCGCCGATAACGTCCATCTTCGAGGGCAGTCCGGCAACGCCTGCCGGTGTCCAATCCAGGTATACGATTTTCCACCCGGTCTGCTGGATCGACGTCGGGCGGCCTTGCGCGTCGCTTTGCTCGTCGATCAGTTGCAGGCTTGGCGCAGGCAAACCGCGCACCCAGTACTGCAAACTATCCAGCGGCAGGTCATACCCGAGCAGCTCCTGCGCGAGTCCGGTCAGATCGCGTGCGCGATGCTCTTTGCCATCGGAGGTGACCAGCAGCGCGTTGCCGGGCGTCTGGCGAAGATGCGCGACCGCAGCGCCGATGGGCGAGTAGAGCCAGACTTCATCGTTCGCCGCCGCGTGCTGCCAGCGAATACGACCGGGGTAAGCGCCGCGTTCGACACGCACGTTGACGCGCCCATTCAGCGCAAACGCGTCGACTTGTGCCGGCGCGACGGAGACTGCCGTTTTCGGCGCGGTTGCACAGCCGGAAATTAAAAGCGCGCACAGCCATATGACTGCGCGCGCCGCGCGCCTTGATTGGTTCACGCTATTTGGATTTGCTCACGCTATGCTATTAGCGCAGGAATTTGCTCACGCTTCTCAGCGCAGATACCGCTTCATCGTGGCCTGCAGCATCTCATTTTCCGGATTGCCTTGCGAGGCGTCGCGCCAGACTTTCTCAGCGTCCTGCTTCTCGCCTTTCGCCCACAACACTTCGCCGATGTGCGCAGCGATTTCCGGGTCGTTGCGTTTCGCGAATGCTTGACGCAAATAATTGAGTGCTTCTTTCGTATTGCCCATGCGATAGAGCACCCACCCCATGCTGTCGAGGATGAACGGATCCTCCGGCGACAGCGCCAGCGCTTTTTCAATGTACTGCTTGGCTTCCGGCAGGCGGGTGGTGCGATCCGCCAGCGTGTAGCCGAGCGCGTTATAGGCCTGTGCGTGGTCGGGCTTGATGGTAATCAACTTGCGCAGATTGGTTTCGACGACGTCGATCTTGTCCAGCTTCTCCGCCGCCATCGCAGAGTCGTACAAGAGGTCGGTCTGATCCGGCTGCTTTTCCAGCGCTTTGTTCAGCACATCGAACGATTGCTGATAATCCTTCGCTTCCCGCAGTAGCTGCGCTTCGGCCTGAACCAGCAGCGCGCGCTGCTCGTCCGTTGTCGTCTTGACGTTCTGCAGATATTCGCGCGCCTCTGCGACCTTGTTTTGGCGGCCGAGAAGAAACGCGTAGCGCGCTTGCGCGGCGACGTA
>JBDTMS010000978.1:0-1934 GCA_039934195.1 Betaproteobacteria bacterium | reverse complement strand
GGGTCTTGCATTTTCAGAACGCGAACCGCGGTCGGCGAGGAGAACATCGAAGTCACTTTGAAGTCTTCGACGATCTTCCACCATACCGCCGGATCGGGCCGCAACGGCGTGCCTTCGTACATCACCGTGGTCGAGCCGTTGATCAACGGTCCGTAGACGATGTAAGAATGGCCGACGACCCAGCCGATATCCGACGTGCAGAAATACGTGTCGCCCGGTTGCGAGCAGTAGATATGCCGCATCGACGCTGCAAGCGCGACTGCATAACCGCCGGTGTCCCGCTGCACGCCTTTCGGCGTGCCGGTCGTACCACTGGTATACAGAATATAGCTCGGCTCCGAGCTTTCGAGCCACGCGATCGGCACCTGCGCCAGCGCATGCTTCTCGCACAACTGCGCGTAGTCGACATCGCGATCGGCGGCCATCGACAAGTTAGGATCGAGGTTGCGATTGACCACGACAACATGCGGCGGCGGCGAGGACGACAATCGGATCGCTTCGTCCGCCAGCGGCTTCAGCAGAATCGGTTTACCGGCACGCGACCCTGCATCGCTGGTGATGAGTACTTTCGGTTGTGCGCTGTCGATGCGCGCGGCAAGACTCGCCGCAGCAAAACCACCGAAGACGATCGAATGAATTGCACCGACGCGCACGGTCGCGAGCATCGCGACCACGGCCTCCGGGATCATCGGCATATAGATCAGCACGCGGTCGCCGCGGCCGACGCCGAGCGCCATCAGCCCAGCGGCGAAGCGATTCACTTCGGCGTGCAGCGCTCGGTACGTATAGGTACGGCGCTGATCGACTTCGGTAGAGATCCAGACGAGCGCAACCTGGTCGCCGCGCTGTTTAAGATGGCGGTCGAGCGCGTTATGGCAAAGGTTGGTCTCGCCGCCGACAAACCAGCGTGCGAACGGTGTGCGGCTATCATCGAGCACGCGATCGAATGGACGATGCCAGTCGATCAGCTGCGCCTGTTCGCTCCAGAACGCATCGCGATCGCGCAACGAGCGCTGATAAAAATCCCGGTAGGTTTGCGCCATATCGTTGTCGTTCGCGTGACGATCAATCCGGGATCTTGACGACGGTGCGGCCGCGCGACTTCGATTTCAGCACCTTGTCGAACACCTCGGGCAGCGCGTCCATCGTAATCGTGGAAGTCATGTCGGCGAGGTGCCGTGGCCGCAGATCCGACGCGAGTCGACGCCAGACGCGTTCGCGCAAAGGCATCGGCGTATTCACCGAGTCGACGCCGAGCAGGCTCACACCGCGCAGAATAAATGGCATCACCGTCGTGTTGAACGTGTGACTCGCCGCGAGCCCGATACTCGCGAGCGCGCCGCCCACCTGCATCGTGCTGGCAAGCCAGGACAACACGTCGCCGCCGAGATTATCGACCGCGCCGGCCCATTGCGCTCGGTCGAGCGGCTTGATCTTTGCCAGATCGAGGTCATCGCGGAGCATTACTTGTTTGGCACCGAGCTGCATCAGATAATCGGTTTGCGTTGCCTTGCCTGTCAATGCAACGACGTGATAGCCGGCACCGGCTAGAATGTCGATGGCGACGCTGCCGACGCCGCCGGAGGCACCCGTAACGATGACCGGACCATCGGCCGGGCGCAGACCGACGTGCTCCATGCGCTCGACCGCAAGCCCGGCTGTGTAGCCCGCCGTGCCCAACGCCATCGCATCGAATAACGTCATGTCGTCCGGTAGCGGCACGACCCAGCTCGCCGGTACGCGCGCGTATTGCGCATAGCCGCCATCGTGAGCCACGCCGAAATCGTAGCTCGTGCAGATCACTTTGTCGCCCGGACTGAAGCGCGGGTCGCTCGAGGTTTCGACGATGCCGCTGGAATCAATCCCGCCGACACAGGGAAATCTGCGAATGATCTTGCCCGCACCCGTCCCCGCCAGCGCGTCTTTGAAGTTCA
>JBDTMS010000977.1:0-1936 GCA_039934195.1 Betaproteobacteria bacterium | reverse complement strand
CGCCGGATGCCGTAGAATGGCGCTCCACTCGCGGTATCGATACTTCCCTTGAACAACCAACTTTCTTTGCTGCGCGGACAAGTCGTGGCAAGCCACGGGCGCCACTACCTCGTGGAGCTTGCCGATCACGAAGTCGTCAGCTGCTTTCCACGGGGCAAGCGCAGCCTGGTCGCATGCGGCGACATCGTCGCTGTGATTCGCACGGCTGCCGATCAAGGTGTCATCGAAGCCGTCGACCCGCGCAGCACCCTGCTGTTTCGCTCCGATCTCTATCGCCAGAAGCTGATCGCTGCGAACGTGACCCAGATGGTAGTCGTTCTCGCTGCCGTGCCGTCATTCTACGAAGAGCTGCTCAATCGCTGCCTGGTAGCTGCCGAGCATCAAGGCATTCGCGCGCTGGTCGTGCTCAACAAGTTCGACTTGGTCGACGCCAGCGCGCAGGCGCTCGATGCTCTGCTCGTCTACCGCGATCTCGGCTACACCGTACTGCCGCTGGCAGCCCGGCAAGACATCGAGCCGCTACGCGGTTATCTGCAAGGACAGTTGTCGTTGCTGATCGGCCAATCCGGCATGGGAAAATCGACCATCATCAATGCGCTATTGCCCGACGCGGACGTTGCGGTCGGCGATATCTCGCTGGCATTGGATTCCGGGCGGCATACAACGACGCACGCACAACTGCATCGCTTGAACGACGACACTGCGCTGATCGATTCTCCCGGCATGCAGGAGTTCGGGTTACTGCATTTGACGCAACCGGAGATCGCACACGGCTTCGTAGAATTTCGTCTGCACCTCGGACTATGCCGGTTCAACAATTGTCGCCATACCGGCGAGCCCGATTGCGCAATCGAACGCGCGGTGGCCGCCGGCGAGATCAGCGAGCGACGTCTGAGCATGTATCGCCGCCTGCTGATCGACGTCGAACGAAAACGCAACAAGCCGAGCGGCGCGCAAACCGAACAGGCTAATCCGCGTCAGCGTAAAGGCGTCAAGACGCTGCGTAACGCACGCCGCTGAATGTCACTCGCACGCCGCATGTCGTGCTGGCAAGCTAAGTCGTGCGAAAAGACGGTTGCGCAGATTGCGCGATAGAGCATGGGCGACTAAACGGCTACCCAGTGCACCAGCGTGACCAGGAACAACACGATCAGATAGATGACCAGCGTGCGCCACACCAGCCCGATCGCACTCTGCATGTAATTGGCGTCCGGATCATCGCCGGTGCCGAGCTCCGCACGATAGACCACACCATCGTCGCGCGTGAGCGGCCCGCCGAGACGTACACCTAGCGCGCCGGCGCCGCTCGCCAGCATGACGCCCGCTTCAGGGTCGAGCCAGGAGCGAAACTGCGAGCGCCAGCATTGAATCGCATCCTCGAAGTCGCCCGCGATGGCAAACCCGATCGCCGTCATGCGCAACGGCACCCAGTCCAGCACATGGAACGCTTGCGCTGAGAAGCGTCCGAAGTCGCGAAACTCGTCACCGCTGCGGCGGCCCCATCGTTCCGCGAGGAGCGAGGCCAGGCGATACAAAACAGCGCCTGCGGGCCCCGGCAGGACGGCGAACCAGGCGACTTCGGCCAGCAATTCTCGATGTGCCCGCACAAAGAACGTTTCGATCGCCGCACGCGCGATCTCCGTCTCGGTCCACTGCGCAGTCGGCTCGGCGCGCCAGCGCGCGAGCAGCGCCCGCGCCTGGTCGAGATCGGACGCGCGCAGAGCATCCGCAATAGCCGTGTATTCCTGCGTGATCTGTCTGAAGCTGATGCATGCGTACAAAACCGCGATATCCCACAGCGTCGCCAGTATCGGGTGCAGAGCCATGAACACGTAGTGCAGCGCGAGCACGATCGCGATCGACGGCACCGCGGCGAGGAACCATGCAGCGGTCCCGTGAATCGACCGCCCGGCGTTGAGATCGCGTGCGAGACGAT
>JBDTMS010000976.1:0-1936 GCA_039934195.1 Betaproteobacteria bacterium | reverse complement strand
CCCGTTCAGCATCTGCATGCAATCGTACAAATCCGACGTCAGCTCCTTCACGCTTTGATAGCGGACTGCCATTTCCTTCGCCAGACTTTTCGCGACAATGAGGTCGAGAATTTCGGGCAGATCAGGGTTGCGCACGCTCGGCGCCACCGGTGTCGTATTCAGCACTGTGTACATGATCCCGTGGATGCTGTCGGCTTGAAACGGGGCATGCCCGGTCAGCATTTCGTACAGCACGACACCGAGCGAAAAAATATCGGCGCGATGATCGGCCCGTTTGCCGGCCACTTGCTCGGGCGACATGTACTTCGGCGACCCGAGAATCATGCCGGTCATCGTCTTGACTTCGTTTGTGCGCATCTGTGCGATGCCGAAGTCGGTGATCTTCACCAGTCCATCTTGGGCGACCATGATGTTGCCCGGTTTGATGTCGCGATGTACGACGCCGCGCTGATGCGCGTAGTGCAGGCCTTCGCCGATCTGCATCGCCACGTCGAGCGCCTGCTGCACTGGCAGCGGCTGTCCGCTCGCGAGCACTGCGCGAAGCTCCTCGCCTTCGAGAAATTCCATCGCCATGTAGGCCACGCGATCGCTGCGGCCGATGTCGTAGATGGTGACGATGTTGCGGTGATTGAGGCCGCCGGCGGCGCGCGCCTCCTGATAGAAGCGCGCCTCGTATTCGGCGAGCTCGTCCTTCGGCAAATTCAGATTGATCGTCTTGATCGCAACCACGCGGTCGAGTACGGGATCGCGAGCGCGGTACACCACACCCATGGCGCCCTGGCCGAGCTCATCGATGATTTCGTAGCGGCCGAGCTTATGCGGGCCTTGTGCTGATGGAGCGGGGTCGGCCATGTGAGCCAGGCTATTTAGCGCTCATTGCCGATTTGGTGCTGCGGAATATCGGCCCCCAGATCGGGTGCCCTGCCTCTTCCGGACGCAGCTCCAGATTCGGGGCGATCTCGAGCGCCTTTCGGAATTCGTCGCGGCACCGCGGCTGCTCGCTCGAGACGCAGTGGATGAACGCGAGATATTTGTGCGCACGTGCTTGCGATGCGGTGGTGAGACCTTGGTCCAGCGCGGCTTGCACATTGCGCGCCGCTGCCTTGTAGTCACCTTCGTCGTACTGGCGGATACCGGCGTCGAGCAGGCTCTCGGCTGTGAAATGCGTCAGCGGAAATTCCTGCACCATCTTGCTTTGGCATCCGCCGAGCGCAATTGCCATCGCCAGCGCGAACACGCAGCTCATCAAACGCAGCATCGGTTCCTACCTTTGGGCGAACTTGTGCCTGATTCTAACGGTTTGGTTCGCCTCGAGCTGAAACGTTTCGAGATAAGGTTTGAACTCACCATTGCGAATTTCGATGCGGTGCGAGCCCGGTGTCAGCTCCAGCTCGGATATCGGCGGACTGACCGCGGTCGAGACGCCGTCGACGAACACCTCACCCCAAGGCGAGATTGCCAGCGTGATTAGAGCGGTGGCACGTGCCGCGGCCTTCGATGGTGTTGGTGGCGCGACTGCGGTCGGCGCGAGCGCTGCCGTTTTCTCCTTGGCTTGCGTGCCGGCGGGCGTCCTCCAGGCATCGTTTGCTGCCTTGGTCGATCCGGCATCGGCGTCGTTGGGTTCGCTTGCCTTCGGTGCCGGAACGGTGCGCACGGCCGGACGCCGAACCGGCGAGATGGATCTGCTCGACGCGCGCGGCGCGGCTTCCAGCTTGGATTGGATGGCGTCGAGCTGTGACGGCGGCGCGGCACCAGCGAGCAAAGGTGCTGTGGCAACCGGTTGCTGCGTCGCTGAGCCGATTGCGGGCGTAGTGGGTGTTGTCGTCTGCAGCGCCGGTGCCGTGCGGGGCGCGGCAACATGGGCCGGCGGGGCACGCGAATCGATGACGTACGACGCCACCGCGATCGCGAGGACGACGACGGAGGCGAGCGCGGC
>JBDTMS010000975.1:0-1939 GCA_039934195.1 Betaproteobacteria bacterium | reverse complement strand
CTGAGGACCAGTCATGACCAGTCGTCTTGCCAGCTATCCGAGCCTTAGCGACAAAGTTGTGTTCGTCACCGGCGGGGGATCGGGGATCGGCGCTGCCATCGTCGAAGGATTCGTGCGTCAGAGTGCGAAGGTCGGTTTCGTGGATATCGACGAGGGTGCCAGCAACGCGCTGGTCGAAAAACTAATAGGCACCGAGAAATCAAAAGGCACTGGGCCGGCGCCGTACTTCGTCCGCTGCGACGTTCGCGACATCGAGCAACTGCGCGCGGCAATTAAATCGGTGCAGTCGGAATTCGGCGATATCGGTGTATTGGTGAACAACGCGGCGCGCGACGATCGCCATTCGATCGAAACCGTCACCGTCGAATTTTGGGATGAGCGCATCGCGGTCAACCTGCGCCATCAGTTGTTCGCATCGCAAGCGGTGATCGATCAGATGAAGCGGCTGGGCGGGGGCTCGATCATCAATTTCGGTTCAATTTCCTGGATGACGGCAACCGGCGGCATGCCGGCCTACACCACCACTAAAGCCGCCGTCCACGGCCTGACGCGCGGACTTGCGCGCGATCTCGGGCCGTTCAACATTCGCGCAAATACAGTATCGCCCGGCTGGGTCATGACCGAGCGGCAGAAGAAACTTTGGCTGACACCGGAAGGCGATAAGCAGATCGATGTTGCCCAGTGTTTGAAAGCGCGCGTGCTGCCCGAAGATCTCGCAAACATGGTGCTGTTTCTCGCGTCGGAAGACGCGAAGATGATTACCTCGCAGAACCTGGTGGTAGACGCGGGGTGGACATAGAGGAATTGCCTTGCGCCGTTGCGGAGAAGACTTGTTGGTTGCTGCAGTGAAAATCTAGCTGTCGTCAAAATCAGGTTCGAAACAGCAGCGGCCCGTAACTGTTGAGCCGGGCGATAGCACCGTCCCGCCGATCTGCGCTGAATCTAGATGGCCGAGGTTGAGCCAGTTCGCCGTATTGCTGACCGGCTCGACGCAGAGGAAAGCGCGAGAGGGCGGCGTGTAGACAACAACATAGGACAGCGGCGCTTGCGCGGTCATGCGCAGACGCCGCGTCGTCTCCGGCCAGCGCAGCGTGGCCACGTGCTTCCAGCCGATGAAGCTGTTGTCCAAGGTGACCGACGCCAGTTCCAGCTCGCGCGCGAGCGACTCGACGACATCGTTGCGAACGAGCTGGGTCGGCATATCGAATTCCGTTTCCCACATCTGCGCAACCTCTGCATGCAAAGTCATGCCGCGCGTGTAGGGAAAATAGGGATGCAGTCCGATCCCCAACGGCATCGCAAGCGTATCGGTATTGCTGACGATCAGCTCCACCTCGAGGCTGCGCCGCGTCAGCACGAAGCGCTGCTCGGCGCGATACGCGAACGGCCAGTCGCCGCCACGCTCGTGCTCCAGCACGATGCTCGCGGAAGCGGAATCGTGATGGATCATCCGCCAGGGCAGCTTCCAGGCGTTGCCGTGAATCGCATGCGGCGAATCGCCGAAATTTTGCGGCAGCGAAATGTCGCGTCCGGCGAAAACGAAACGGCCGTCGCGCAGGCGGCCGCTGAACGGGACCAGCGGAAAGCTCGCCATCATTTGCGGATTGCGCTGTGCGAGTCCCTCGCGACTCGCAGGCCGCAGCCACTCGACGATCTGGTTATTCTCCTCGGTGTAGAAGCGCGCAATCGAGCCGCCGATGCCGGGCGCGATGTCCAGATGCAGTGTACCCGCGGACAAGCTGATGATCCGATCGTCGTTCATGTTGGATTAAGCGGCAGTCGAGCGGAGCGAATGGCGTTAGCGTTCATCGCCGCTATTTGGATCGTGCGTGAATTTGCCGTAGTCCCGGATATGGTAAATGATCGATCCCGCGAACGCCCCGAAAACGTCCCCGCAAACCTCCCCGCAAACCTCCCCGCAAACCTCCCCGCAAACCTC
>JBDTMS010000974.1:0-1946 GCA_039934195.1 Betaproteobacteria bacterium | reverse complement strand
TCACATCATCGGCATGCTGCTCGCCAAGGACCTGCTCGGCTACTTCGCGGGGCAAGAGGTCGACGTCCGTGCGCTGCTGCGTCCGGTCTCGTTCATTCCGGAATCCAAGCGGCTCAACGTGCTGCTCAAAGATTTCCGTCGCACGCGTAATCACATCGCCATCGTCGTCGACGAGTACGGCGGTGTCGCCGGTCTGGTAACGATTGAAGATGTACTCGAGCAAATCGTCGGCGAGATCGAAGACGAATACGATTTCGACGAGACCGAAGCGCAGATCCTGCTGGAGCGCAACGGACAATACCGTGTGAAAGCGCAAACCAGTATCGAGGATTTCAACTCGACCTTCGGTACGCAATTCTCCGATGAAGAGTTCGATACGATCGGTGGATTGCTGCTGAGCAAGTTCGGCCGTCTGCCCAAGCGCGAAGAAGAAGTCCAGTTCGACGGGCTGAAGTTCCGCGTCCTGCGCGCCGACAGCCGCCGCCTGCACGCGCTGCTGGTCGAAAAGCTGCCGGTTGTATGACGGCAGGCGCGGCGCGCAAACGCTCGCTGCGCGAGCGTCTGGATCTGACTGCGCTGAATCCGGGCTCGCGTCCGATCATATTTAGCATCGCGCTCGGCGCGCTGTGCGTGTTCGGCTTCGCGCCATTCTATTGGTTTCCGATCCCCGTTCTGTGTTTGGCCGCACTCGCGTGGTTATGGAATCGTTGCCACAGCGCTGGCCAAGCCCTGTGCCTCGGATTCGGCTTCGGTCTCGGTTATTTTCTCGCCGGCGTGAGCTGGGTGTATGTCAGCCTGCACGATTTCGGCGGCATGCCATTGCCGCTTGCGTGTTTCGCTACCGCTTTCTTCTGCTCGTATCTCGCGCTGTATCCCGCGGCGACCGGCTGGATGGTCAAGCGCTTCGCGATGTCGCGCTCGATCGTGCTGGGGCTGCTGTTTCCGGCCGCATGGACGTTCACCGAGTGGGTGCGCGGTTGGATGTTCACCGGCTTTCCGTGGATCGGTGTGGGCTATTCGCAATCGCCGACCGGACCGTTGTCCGGATTCGCCGCGCTGTTCGGCGTTTACGGCGTGGCCTTCGTCACCGTAAGCAGCGCGGGGTTGCTGTGCTGGTTAGCGGAAATCGCAACCCTCGGCACGTTCCGGCAAACACCCGAAGGGTCAGGGCAACAGCCCGCCATGCCCGAGCAAGTGAGAGGTGTTCGCGCGCTCGCGAAACAACCCGCGCTATACCTGCTCATCCTGTTGTGGATCGCCGGCTGGGGACTGCAGCACGTGGCGTGGACGACACCGATGGCAGAGTCGCTCGCGGTCAGCCTGGTTCAAGGCAACGTAAAACAGGATTTGAAGTGGCGGCCGGAGTGGGTGCAGGCGTCGCTCGATCTCTATCTCGACCTCACGCGTAAAACGCGCGGGCGGCTCATTGTTCTTCCGGAGACCGCAGTGCCGCTGGTCAACATCGACGTGCCGCCGGCCTTCTTCGACGCACTAGCGCAGCACGCGCGCCGTCAGCAAGGCGATCTGCTCGTCGGTGTTCCGGAATATGTGCAAGGTACGCCGCCACGCTATTACAACGCCGTGATGAGTCTGGGGACCAATCCAGTGCAGCACTACCAGAAATATCATCTGGTGCCGTTCGGCGATTATTTTCCGCATTGGGTTTTTTTGAGCTGGATCATGAATGCGCTCGAAATCCCGATGTCGGATTTTTCTCGAGGCGACGCCTATCAGCAGCCGATGAACGTCGCCGGCCAGCGCGTCGCCGTCAACATCTGCTATGAGGACGCGTTCGGCGAAGAGATCATTCATCAACTCCCGCAGGCGACGCTACTTGCCAACTTCACCAACGATGCCTGGTGGGGGGAATCGATCGCGGCTCAGCAGCATCTGCAGATCTCGCAGATGCGCGCGCAAGAAACTGGACGCTACATGCTGCGCGCAAC
>JBDTMS010000973.1:0-1952 GCA_039934195.1 Betaproteobacteria bacterium | reverse complement strand
AATTGACGATGTAATGACGAATGATTTTTTGAAAAGGTTATCATTTATTTTTTTCTGTCGGATCTGTATCCGTTACATATTATTTGAAATAAAATGATTACTCAAGATTTGCGATGTCGGTAGGTTTCATCGGTTTTGTCGGTTTGTATCCCGTCGACAAGACAAAATGGCTCGCGTCCCGTCACGGCGCGGCCTCCGCGCATCGGCGTCTACGGTCAGCGTTGGCGCTGCACTCATCCCGCGAGCGCATCCATTCGCGGATGTCGTGCACTCGCCATGCAGTTATGCCTGCAGACAACTTGACTGGAGCTGGAAAGGTGCCAGCCTTCACCTGGCGCCAAAGAGTCGCAGACGAAAACGGAACGATTGCTGGGATTAATTGCGACTGACGAACGTAGCCAATTGCCGGAAGATCAGTTAATGCCGAAGTGTGTGTAGTGATCATGTCGCCCCATGCGCTGAACTGGTACGAACATGATTAAACAGGTACTCGCGGCGTCCGTGAAGCCTCCTGCGCGCAGACGCTACCATCTGCGCGCAGACGCTAGTTTCTAGACGGCGGCTCGGTTTGCGGGGGCGTCATCTGAGCCGGGGCACGCAATCTAGCCATCCACTTCTGGAGCGTGCCGTATTCGCGCGCGAACAGCTTCATTGCCGCAATTGCCACATCAACTTTGGTCGCGTATCGATGAGCGTTATCTTGGTACCACTGTAAAAACTGCGCGCGTACAGCATAGTCGTCTTCATGCCGTTTATTCGCAGCGGCCCTTGCTTTCGCTGATTGGCGACGCTTGATTTCCGCTTCCACTTGCACCGATACCGCGTCGGTTTTTGCACGCTCATCTTTCAATCGAGTCATCGCAAATTCGAATGCCAATGAATAGTCGACGCTCTCTTTTCTGTGCGCTTCGTACTCGGAAGTTACGGCATCCAGGATCATATTCAATTGAGCATCGTCGGCGTTTTGAGCGTCAATCGCTTGGAGGTGCTCCGCCCGCGTAAGTGCATCCAACGCCTGTAGAAGTCGATTAGCGACCAATACCAAGGTGTCCGCTGGGCCACCGGATGCGCGGTCTCCGCGTACCGTCTGCAAGGGCCGTTGGCGATCGGAAGCCGGTCTTAACAGACTTACCGCATCAAAGGCCAGCCACTTTGCGAGAACTGCATATATATGGCATTCCCTCAACCCGTCAGCCCCGCCGAGGTCCGCAGTATTGCAATAACTCAAGATCAAATCCAACGCCTCGAATTCCGATGTAGATGATGGGCTGGCGTCGGGATCCTCGTATGCTCCCTCGGGTTCCTGATCAACCAGCTCCCAGTTTTCTCGCTCACAATCGTAGAATTCGTCCAGACGTTGTTGCATCTGCTCGGCCACACGAGCAAGCTCCTCGCTTCCGCGAGGTTCCAGCAAACGGTTCGCCCGAGCGACTATCGACGGCAGCATCGGGAAAGGATCATGCAGAGTTTCTGAATACCACCTCAGCCCTGCTGCGTCGAAGCGAGTAAGAAAGCCAGACCACGGCGGCACATAATGTTCTTCCAGGGGATCTGCCTGCTCTGCTTCTCGTTCATACTTATCCCACGCTGATTCATGTCTCATTTGCGTTCACTCGTCGCACATTGAAAACTAGAAATGTAGCAGTCCGCGATCGGTCCCGCTAAACCACCTGCCACGGCTGCGTAACACCCATGCGAGAGCTGCGCGCAGGCTTGCGCGATAAGTAAGACCGGCCACCACTCTTTAACCGCGTCCGACAATCGCGGTAATGCCGTGAACGTCGTTAGAAATGAAACGCCAGCTAACTGGTGGTCGTGTGAATTGCGCGGGAAAAGGCGGGGGTGGGCTACACGATGGGTACGTGAAGGAAATGGCCTTTCTACATCAGTGTGGATGTGGCGGAGGGGGTGGGATTCGAACCCACGGTCCCCGTAAAGAAACAACAGATTTC
>JBDTMS010000972.1:0-1953 GCA_039934195.1 Betaproteobacteria bacterium | reverse complement strand
ACAAAGGCGCTCTGAGCGTCGATGACGATCAGATCAATCTCATGCGCACACTCGGCGCGAGCAAATGGCAGATCTTCCGCAAGCTGGTCGTGCCCGCCTCCCTCGGCGACATCTTCGCCGGATTGAAATTGACCGTGGGCTTTGCGCTCATCGGCGCCATCGTCGGCGAATTCATGTCGTCGTCCGACGGCCTCGGCCACGCGATCTTCAAGGCTGGCAGTCTGTATATTATTTCGAAGGTGTTCGCGGCGCTTGCGGCGACCATCGTCCTCGCGCTGTTTCTGTCATTTCTGGTCGGCAAACTCGAGCGGCTTTTGATGCCGTGGCGCAAATTCGACTAGCCCTTGCCCGGGTCAAGCGCGGAGGAGCATTTTCATGAACGCACACGACGACCGGCAAGCTATTCGCAAGGGCGACCTCAAATATACGCTTCTACGCTTGCTGCGACCGATTGTTTCATTGCCGAAGTCAGCCCGGGCTGTGGCCCGGCATCGGCATTTTTCCCGACTGGGTACGCAAGAAAGAACTCGGCATTCAGAATCGCAACGTCCGCGTCGAGAACGGCGTGGTGCATTGAAGCGATTCGCTCAAGCTCGAAGCCAAACCGATAATCGGCATCGCGCCGATCGCCGGCGGCACCTTGACCATCGACAACGGCGTGCACGGAGGCAACCTGGATGTGCAGGAAGTCAGAAACGCCAATCGCGTGATGTTTCCGGCGTTTCATGAAGGCGCGTAGCTGTACTTCGGCAACGTGCATGCGCTGCAAAGCAATGCCGACTGCAACGCCATCGCGCCTTCGAGATTCGTGGACACTCGCGCTTGCACGTAGACATCGCGCCTGCGCCGCCGCGCATGATCTGGCCCCGCATCGAAACGCCGACGCACATTTGCACGGTCGGCTGCGCGCGTCCGCTGACGATGCCCTGCGCATCTCATTCGAACAGATAGTGTACTGGCTGGAAGAAAGCTACGGCATTCCAGGACCCGAGCGTACATGCTGCTCGGACAAATCGGCGAAGCGCGCTGCACAGATGGTCAATCCGAAGTACACGTAACACCGCAAGATGGACAAGAAGTATTTGCCGAAGCGTTTAGGCGGTCTCAATCGATGCAAATCCGTGGCGCTTCTTTCGAGCGCCACGGACAAGCAGTCGTCTCTGTGATCGGCAAACGACCTCGTTCATCGGATTAGATCAGCTCGCAGCAGCGATGAGACCGAGTTGCTGCAACGCTGTTACGCCATCGTCGAGGCCGATCTCTTCTGCAATCTTGCCGTCCTTGATTCGCAGCACCGTCGTGCCGGTGAATCGCATCTTCCGACCGGATTTAGCAGGCAGCGAGCCGATGAGAAAATCGCTGAACGCGGGGCCCGTGTGCGTCCCGCCGCCGATCCAGCGACCGACCACCAGATCGCCCTCTGCGATGAGATCGGCCGCACCGCCAAAACTGAGATCGGGAAACGCTTCGCGAAAACCCGTCATGAACGCCTTCACGTCATCATGGCCACGACGCGGTTCATGCAGCGAGTACTGGAGCAGCATGTCGGGTGCGGCGAGCTGCTCGATAATTTCCGGGTTCCACGGGTTGCCCCAGAATCCTTCGAACCACTTTCCTACGATCGCTTTGTTGTCTTGTTCCTTGGACATGATCGATTCCTTTGCTTGTTGTCGTTAAGGGCGCTGCGGCCCCGCTTCGCCGGCGAGGCAGCATGCCTCGCACAGTTCCTATTCGCAGGATGACGACCGAGCAGCGCCCGCGCACTCCGCTTCTTGCTCCGCAATCGAAATGGCGTTTCTCACGCAGCGACGCGTAACTGGCGACGCGTTTGCGCGATCAAGTTTGCGAAG
The DNA here is from genome assembly GCA_039934195.1 of Betaproteobacteria bacterium. Lineage (GTDB taxonomy): Bacteria > Pseudomonadota > Gammaproteobacteria > Burkholderiales > SHXO01 > SHXO01. The sequence continues at coordinate 103 of JBDTMS010000972.1, read as the reverse complement.
CCGCGCTCGAAACCTGACCAGTCATCGGCGCCGATGGAAAACCCCATCGTGATACGTCGCACGCCGAGTTGCGCCAGACGCGTTGCATCGATACTTGCATCGC
>JBDTMS010000971.1:0-1955 GCA_039934195.1 Betaproteobacteria bacterium | reverse complement strand
GGTCGTTCGCCCGAAGGCGACGCGGTGAACGCGATTGATCTGCTAGCGGCTAGCGCGCTTCGAGCGATCGCCGCCGCGAAAACGCCTGCGGCTAGCCGGCGCCCTCGTAGGCGATTTTCCACGCACCGCCTTCCTGCATCCAATACTGGCGCTTGCGCATCACACTCGAGAGATTATTGCTGGAATAGTCTTGATGAAAGTCGACGATCGCCAGGTCATCGCGACCCGGATAGAGAAACATGGACACGTCGCTCACCTGTACTTTGACCCATTGCTTCGACGCATTCACGCGGCGTTTTTGCTCCGACCATGCCGCGATTCCGATGCTGCCTGCGGTGAACGTCTTCGCGTAATGCTGCAAGTAGTTGTCGGTATCGCGCGCTTCCCAATCGTGGCGCCAGCGCTCCAGACTCTCGCTGAGCTGCACACGCAACGGCTCGATAGCGCTGGCCGGCACCCATTCCACCGAGTCGGAAATGATGACGGGCGTGACGCCGATCTGTACGCGTTTCGCGAGATCGTCGAAATCTTCATTGGCAAGCACGACGCAGCCGTCGCTTGCCCGCGGTGGGCGGCTGTAGGTGTCGCGCGGCGTGCCGTGCAACCAGATGCCGTGACCTTTGTGGCCTTCGCGCTCATCCCATTCGTTGGGATAGTTTATCGGGAACGCGCCGGTACCGTAGATGTAGCCGAGTTGACGCGTCGGCAGTTGACTGACCACGCGGTAGACGCCAAGCGGCGTCTTCTTGTCCCCTTCGCGTACCTTGTTGATGCCGTTTTTGCCTACGGTAATGTAGTAGTCGGCGATATAGCGCGGCTGCCCGGCCCGGTTTTCGAACAGATAGAGCGTGGACCGGCTGGTATCTACTACCACCGCATAGCGCTGCTCGGTTTGCATCTGCAGCAGATACCGCGGTATACGGTCGATCGGGGGTTGCAGCTCATAGCGCGTCAGTCGCGCGCGCGCTTCGGCACGCAGATCGTCCAGACGTTCGACCGATGTGCCGCTCGCGCCCATCGTTCCGATAGCGCGTGCGCGCGCCATCAGGAGATCGCCTTTGATCAGTTGCGCAAGACGAAAATCCGGTTTGATTTGCAGTAGAGCATCGACGCGGTCACGCGCGGCACCGAGCCGATCGTCGCGAATATCCATGAGAGCCTGGATCAACATCGCTTCGGGCAGCTGTAATGCACGTCCGACATGCGCGACCGCTTCAGCGACCGGTTGATGGCTTCCCATGGCGGACACATCGCTGGCTAAAACGACAGCTGTGATCAGCGGCAGCGTGAGGGCGCGCAGTTGCGCCCCGTGAGGCAAAGACAGTTTGGGCATTACTTCGCAATCGACTCTTGCTGTATTAACCAACGGTCACCGAAGCGCGCCAGGCGCAGGGTCTTGGTGCCGACGGCTTTCAACGCATCCGACGTATAGGCCTGACGAAATGTCACGCTCGCATGGTTGTTATCGGTAAATTTGATCGTGGGTGAAGAGGTAGTCACTTGTATTTTTTTGGAATTTGTCAATCTTTCGCGCCGCCCTGCTGCCCAGTGAGCGCGCGATTCCTTGCCGTTGGGGCGAAAATCCGGCGCGTAAAAACTTAGGTATGCATCGACCGCGCCGCTCGACCACGCCGCCGCCCAATCCTGCAGCATGCGCAAGATCGCGTCGTTCTGTGCAGTCGATCCGGTGGCCGGTGTCGCAGCGGAAGGTGTGGCCGGCGGCGTAACTGCTTTCTCGATGGGCGGTTTCTCAGCCGTGGCGGTCGTCCCCGACTTCGGCCCGACCACTGCTTCTGGTCCCGATTTGCTCGGCGCTGCTTTGTCCGGTTCCACCCGTGCCAGCGATGACGCGGTTTTCGCCGGCACCAGTTCTTTGATCAGCGCCAGTTTCTTTCGCGCAGTGGCATTCGTGCTGTCGAGCTGTAGCGCTTTGTCATACGCCTGACTCGCCAACG
>JBDTMS010000970.1:0-1955 GCA_039934195.1 Betaproteobacteria bacterium | reverse complement strand
CCGCGTCGACGTGCCGGCGTTGGTGTAGCCGACGATTGCCACCGACATCACCTCGCCGCGCTGCCTGGATCGCCGCTGCACTAGGCGCTGCCGGTGCACCGCCGCGAGCTTGTCCTTCAGCACTTTGACGCGCTTGCGCAGCAGCTGACGATCGGTCTCGAGCTGGGTTTCGCCCGGGCCACGCAAGCCGATCCCGCCTTTCTGACGTTCCAAGTGCGTCCAGCCGCGCACCAGCCGCGTGGCGAGATGCTCGAGCTGGGCGAGCTCGACCTGCAGCTTGCCTTCGTGGCTGCGCGCGCGCTGCGAGAAAATATCCAGGATCAAACTGACGCGATCGATCACACGGCAATCGAGTTGCTTCTCGAGATTGCGCTCTTGCGCAGGCGAGAGCTGATGATTGAACACCACCACTGCAGCCTTCTGTGCCTGCACCAGCTCGCCCAGCTCGACCACCTTGCCTTTGCCGGCGAACGTCGCCGAATCCGGTCGGTCGCGCCGGCCTTGTACCATCCCGACGACCAACAAGCCACAACTCGCCGCGAGCTCCTGCAACTCGTCGATCCGCGAGCGCTGATCGGGCTCGCCGAAATCGAGGTTTACCAGGATCGCGCGATTTCCGTCCGGTGGACGCTCAAACATGGGGGCAGGCTCTCTCGACTAACACGGGGGTTAAAAATGGCGCTGACTTAAAAACTCTACCGGGTGAAAAATCGTATTGGGTGAACAATACTACCGGGTGAACCTGGTGCCGGCTGGCCGCTCGTATGACGCTGCGCTGTACGCTCATCTAGCAACACGCCCGATGGGTCACACGCGACCGACGGATCGAAGGCTTCGCGCACTGTACCTCGATGCGAGCGAGCCGTACGTCGCATGCAGAGATATGGGGACGAACCGGGCGCAAAAAAGACACCCGAATGAAAAGATCGGGGCGGGCACCCATCGCTGCGACCGGCAGCGGCGGGTTGCACGTTCTCGGTTCCGCTGAGCACTGTTGCGCCCGGGGACTGTTGCGCCGAGGGACTGTTGCGCCGTGACGCTGGGAATTGTCATCCTGGGAGCTGCTGCGACGGGAATTGTTCCGCTGGGAATTGTTCCGCTGGGAATTGTTCCGAATTGTTCCGCTGGGAACAGATCTGCTGGGCGTCGTTTCGCGGGGCCGCTCCGCCGGAGGATGGTGTCGCCAGGGATCGTCCCGATGGCACTGCTCCGATGGGCGCTGTCCGCTAAGTACGGTCGCGCCGGATGCCAATGCACCGACGTGCCACCGCACGCATGGACAACGCGTCGCGCGGTTAGCTTTCGGCTGGATGATCGAGCGTGAGAGTGACTGCGCGCGCGGGGACCACTGTCGAGATCGCGTGCTTGTACACCATTTGGGTCACCGTGTTCTTGAGCAGGACGACGTACTGATCGAAGGATTCGATCTGCCCTTGCAGCTTGATGCCGTTCACGAGATAGATCGAGACCGGCACGTGCTCTTTGCGCAGGGCATTCAAAAACGGGTCTTGTAGCAGTTGCCCTTTCGCGCTCATGAGGGCTCCTTCTTCTATCTTTTATGTCGGGGTTACCTACTGTACTTGATTTCAATCGCGGTTGCCATACCTCGTGCCGCGTTATACGGATGTCATTACATCAGCGCTTATCCGCGTACGGGTTGCGGCCCATCTTGAACTGAATGCGCACGGGCGTACCTTGCAGCCGAAAGGTTTCGATGAAATGTTTCTCTAGAAATCGGCGATAGCTGTCGGGCAGGCTGTCGAGCTGATTGCCGTGGATCACGATGATCGGCGGGTTCACCCCACCCTGATGCGCATAGCGCAGCTTGGGCCGGAATATGCCGTGACGCGGCGGCGCCTGGCGCGCGGTCGCGGCGATCAAGGCGCGCGTAAGCTTCGGTGTCGGCAGACGAGCCATGGCGGCGGCATAGGCCAAATCTACCGATTTGATAAGTT
>JBDTMS010000969.1:0-1956 GCA_039934195.1 Betaproteobacteria bacterium | reverse complement strand
TCGTGAGCAGATTTCGCCAGGGGGCCGCATTGGTCGAGACTCGACGCGTAGGCGACCATCCCATAGCGGGACACCAGGCCGTAAGTAGGTTTCAAACCGGAAACGCCGCACAGCGCAGCCGGCTGACGCACCGAACCGCCCGTATCCGTGCCGAGCGCGGCAGGCGCGATGCGAGCCGCCACTGCGGCCGCCGACCCGCCCGAGCTGCCGCCGGGAACGGCCGCCACGTCCCATGGATTGCGCGTCGGACCGAAGAACGAATTCTCGGTCGACGAGCCCATGGCAAATTCATCGAGGTTCGTCTTGCCGAGGTTTACCGCGCCCGCGGCAGCGAGTTTTTCGACGACGTGCGCGTCATAGGGCGCGACGAAGTTGTGCAGAATCTTCGAGCCGCACGTGGTTAGCCAGCCCTTTGCGCAGAAAATGTCTTTCAGCGCGATCGGAATTCCAGTCAATGGCTGGGCTTCGCCGCGCGCAATTTTGGCGTCCGCTACGCGTGCCTGCGCCAGCGTAGTGTCGGAATCGATTGTTATGAATGCATTGAGCTCGGCATCGAGGCGGCGAGCGCGACCGAGGAAGAGCTCAGCAAGCTCCACGCTAGAAATGCTTCTCTGCGCCAGCGCGCGCGCTAACTCGCTGAGTGTGGCATTGATCATCGCAGAAGCAGAAGCTGTTAGTTAGTTAGTCCGTGCGAGCGTCGGCATGTCTACTCGAGTACTTTCGGCACCAAGTAAAGGCCGGCTTCCACTTGGGGCGCGATGCTTTGCAGCAGCGAGCGCTGGTCCGTTTCGGTGACGCGGTCCTCGCGCAACCGCAAGCCGACATCCTGACCGTGCGACATCGGCTCGACGCCGCACGTGTCGACCGATTGCAATTGCTCAATCAGGGAAAAAATATTTTGAAGTTGCACCAGCACATCTTGGACTTCGCTTTCGGTAACATCCAACCGCGCCAGGTTGGCGATGCGTCTGACGTCGTTTTCGGAGATGCTCATTGCGTGGATCCACTGGGACGCGCTGGGAAACCTGAAGGCAAGGCGAGAATTCGAGGCAGGTCAAATGCGCCCGCAGCTTCCAAGGCTTTCTTCAAGTAGAGTATTATAACTTTATCCCCTCATTCCTTTCACTCTATATACCAGAAGCTCATGTTCGGATTCCTGGGCGGTTACTTCTCAAACGATCTTGCGATCGATCTCGGCACAGCGAACACACTGATCTATGTACGGGGTAAAGGCATCGTTCTCAATGAGCCATCCGTGGTTGCCATCCGACAGGAAGGTGGACCCAATGGTAAGAAAGTAATTCAAGAGGTCGGTCTCGCGGCGAAACAGATGCTGGGCCGCACGCCCGGCAACATCGTCGCAATCAGACCGATGAAGGACGGCGTCATCGCTGACTTCACGGTGACTGAGCAGATGCTCAAGCAATTCATCAAGAAAGTCCATGACAGCCGGCTGTTCTCGCCGAGTCCGCGGATCGTTATCTGCGTACCGTGCGGATCGACACAAGTAGAGCGTCGCGCCATTCGCGAGTCTGCGTACGGCGCCGGCGCGCGCAAAGTCGAGTTGATCGAAGAGCCGATGGCCGCGGCGATCGGCGCAGGGTTGCCGGTTGAGGAAGCCACCGGCTCCATGGTGGTGGATATCGGCGGTGGCACCACCGAGGTCGGCGTCATTTCGCTGGGGGGCATCGTCTACTCAGGGTCGGTGCGGGTCGGCGGCGACAAGTTCGACGAGGCGATCATCAATTACATTCGTCGCAATTACGGCATGCTGATCGGAGAGACCACGGCCGAGGAGATCAAGAAAGAGATCGGCTCGGCGTTTCCCGGCAGCGAAGTGAAGGAAAAAGAAGTCAAAGGCCGTAATCTCGCAGAAGGCATTCCGCGCAGCTTTACCATCTCGAGCAACGAAATACTGGAAGCGCTCACCGAACCGCTGAACAGTATCGTCAGTGC
>JBDTMS010000968.1:0-1963 GCA_039934195.1 Betaproteobacteria bacterium | reverse complement strand
CAGCGGCCGCAGATCGAATGGGTCAGTCCCAGCGAGCGCACCGTTTTGTTTACGGCCGAACCGAATCCGATGAAAGCGCCGACCGGATTGCCGTCCAGCAACGATGCACATGCCACTGCGGGCTGGATTCGGCAGGCGCTCGCCGGCACGACGCCGATACCGCATCCGCTGGTCAACGAGCTCGCGTGCTGCTTGTACGCGACCGGCTACACCGACGACATGAATCAAGCCAAAGCAATTGCTGCCGTAGAGACCGGCAGCCTCGGGTCCGTGGGCCGACGCGAATCGCATCGCGCGACGCTCACCGACCGGCCCGCATAGCCGAATCGAGTATCTGCACCGTGAATATGAACGATCAAGCGAATAAGACCGCCGCCTCGCACGCGTTGCCCGGTCTTAGCATCGAGCTCGGCAGTGCAAGCACGGGCGCACCGGGAAAGCCGAACGAAGATTTTCATGCAATCCTGTTGCCGCGCGATAGCGAAGCGACCAAGCGCGGCATGATCGTCGCGCTTGCCGATGGCATCAGCGGTAGCGGTTCTGCGCGCGCTGCCGCCGAAACTACGGTGCGTGTCGTGTTGCATGATTATTACGCCACGCCCGGGAACTGGAGCGTGGGTCAGCGACTCGATCGCCTGCTGTGTTCCGCCAACGACTGGCAATGGGCGCAGAATGCGCGCCGGCCCGATCAGGACAGTATCGTCACAGCGGTCAGTGTGATGGTATTGCGCGAGAAGAGCTATTACCTCGCGCACGTAGGCGATATTCGCGTCTACCGTCTGCGCGAAGATGCATTCGTGCAACTCACCCAGGATCACACCTGGCAGCGGCGCGACATGCGCCACGTGCTCAGACGCGCGATCGGACTCGACAGCCATCTCGTTGTCGATTTCGGCAACGGCACACTCGCGCCGGACGATTGCTTCATGCTGGTCACCGACGGCGTCTGGGAAGTGCTGGGCGATCATCGGATGGCGGAGATCCTGCGCGAGCTGAGCGATCCGCAAGCGGCAGCCGAGTCTCTGGTCGCCACCGCGCTGGAGCATCAAGCGGCTTATATGGGGCGCAACGATGCGACCGCGATGGTGATACGGATTACTAAAGCGCCTCACAAGGGATAGCCGGCAAGAGCCGCCTCCGTACAGAATCCGCAGCGCCCCCTTGTACTGTGGGTCGGCGATACTTCGGGCATCGGCGGCCCATGAACCGATAGCAGCTTTCTCAGTCGAACTCGATTCGAGCCTCGCGTTTATCCTCAGTGCGTCTGTCCTCGCGAATGCGCTGGAAAAAATCGCCAGCGCATTCGGATAACCGCCAGTGCATTCGGATGAAGCGCCGACGTTTGGCCAAAATTATCGCTAGCGCCGCGATGACGTATCATCGCAGTTAAGCGTTTCGGCCCGCGCTTCGATAAATGTTTCGTCTCGAACACTCACCGGAGACCACCATGGCACACGAACTTCCACCTCTGCCCTATCCGCTCGACGCACTGCAGCCGCACATATCGAAAGAGACGTTGGAGTATCACTACGGCAAGCATCATGCTGCTTATGTGACTAATCTCAACAATTTGATCAAAGGCACCGAATTCGAGAACCTCGGGCTCGAGGAAATTATCAAGAAAGCCTCCGGCGGGATTTTCAATAATGCCGCGCAGGTGTGGAACCATACGTTTTACTGGTCCTGTCTCTCGCCGAAAGGCGGCGGCCAGGCGAGCGGTGCCGCGGGCGACGCGATCACTAAGAAATGGGGATCGTTCGATGCGTTCAAGGAAGCATTCACCAAATCCGCAGTCGGAAATTTCGGTTCCGGCTGGACCTGGCTGGTGAGGAAAGGCGACGGGTCGGTCGACATCGTCAATACGGGCAACGCCGCGACGCCGCTCACCACTGCAGATAAGCCGCTGCTTTCTCCGTGACGCGGATGAAGGGAGGAAGGAGCGGGGCCAGCTTGAAGAGCACCA
>JBDTMS010000967.1:0-1966 GCA_039934195.1 Betaproteobacteria bacterium | reverse complement strand
ATTGTCTAGATAGGCGCCGAGCAGCTTGACGTTGCGTATATTGGCCTTCCATGCGGCATCGAATAGATCGCCGGCAAACGGGACGATGCCGATCACCCCATCGATCATTAGATTGATCGCCATCCGGAGAACGACGGTTTTCGGTGCGCCAAGACGCGCGGCTTCGCGCAGGATGTAGCTCGAGAGCACAACGCCGAGCGCGTCCCCGATACCGGGGAGGAGGCCGACGATCGCGTCCAGGCCGACGCTGAACTTGAGCCCGGGGATGGGGATCGAGCTGTCCAGCAGCCATGCCAGTCGGCTAAGGCGCTCGCGGGTGATTTCCGTGTCGGATTTGAGTCCGGGTTTGCGGGTTTCGATTTCCATTTGTATGCGATCGAGTCGAATAGGAAAAGTGCTGCGCGTGTATCGGACGGTGCGCCTGAACATCAGACCGGGCATCCGCGCAGAGTTCAATTCGCGTGATTCCGGTCCTCGGTGCAGCACACCGCGGCATCGCACCCTCTATCACTTCAGTCCGATTTACCGCGGTGTCATTTCGGAGTCTAATGGCGCCACGCTCACGCTTGACCCGCTGCATCGATTGCGCGCGCACGTCGCAGCAATCGCACCGCCGCAGGCCAGCCCTTTTCGCAACCGCATTGCCCTCTCTGGAGGCGTATGAACCCGGTCAAGATCGTGAAGGTGGGAGGCAATTTGCTCATCATCGGCAGCGATAAAGCAGAGGTGGAAGCCGCCTCGCGAGCCGTCAGCGAGAAGGGGGTGCGGCTGCTTTCCAAAGTAGAGATGATGGGCCGGAACTGGGCGGTCACCTGCGAGGATCCGGACGAGCAGTCCAAGCAATGCCTCATCGTCAAGGTTGGGCTGCAGGCGATGATCAAAGGTCCCACGCAACAAGCGGTGAAAGAGAAAGTCGATGAGCTGATCCGGGAGGGCGCGAAGCTGCTCAGCGCCCCGTCGGAGGCGACCGGCGGCGGCTGGGTGGCGGTCTGCGATGAGTCCGAACAGCTGCACAGATGGTGAGTACAGGCGCGCGACTCCGCGCTCGCGATGTAAACAAAAGGCTCGCATGTGCGCTGGCCTTTTTGTTTTGGCGCAACGAGCACGCCGTACGTCCGCTTGCTGTCAGCTGGCAGGCGCGACGCGGTACTAAAAGCAAGCCATGCGGCGCGGGCGCTTCGCGCTGTTTCAACAGGTGCGGGTTAGTCGAGCGCAGGGAAACTGCGATGACGGATGGGTACGTGGGCTGTGCGAGCGGCTAGAGGGCGCTGCCCGGAGTCTCAGGCGTAACGGTTATTTCCGATGCACGCGCGTGCACCGATGGCTCTGGTATTGACGGTGGGCTTTGATTGCGCAGGCGCGCCGAGATTTCGCCGACGATGCCGCGCCGAAACGCGAGCACGTTTACTACGAAGATGGCGCCCATGATTACCGTCACCCAAGGACCGACTTTGTCGGCGAGCTCGTTCTGCAGAACGACGATCACGATCGCGCCGACGATCGGGCCGAGCACCGTGCCAACGCCGCCCACCAAGGTCATCAAGACGACTTCGCCTGAGGTCGCCCAATGCACATCGGTGAGCGTGGCGAATCCGAGCATCAGCGTTTTGGTGGCGCCGGCCAGACCGGCAAGCGATGCGGACAGCACGAACGCAAGCAGCTTGTACCGGTTGACGTCATAGCCCAGCGAGAGGGCGCGAGGCTCGTTCTCGCGTATCGCTTTGAGCACCTGGCCGAAGGGCGAATGAATCGTCCGATAGATAACGGAGAAGCCGGCGACGAAGATGGCCACTACGACGTAATAGATCACCTGGTCGTCGTGCAGATTCAGCAATCCGAACAGCGCGCCGCGCGGCACGCCCTGGAGCCCATCTTCGCCGCCGGTGAACGGCGCCTGCAGGCAGAAGAAGTAAACCATCTGCGCGAGCGCCAGCGTGATCATCGCGAAGTAGATGCCTTGACGGCG
>JBDTMS010000966.1:0-1969 GCA_039934195.1 Betaproteobacteria bacterium | reverse complement strand
GCAGGGGTTTCGATAGAGCCCGGCGACGATTCCGCAGGCTTCGGCTGCATCTCGCTGCCGAGCTTTGTTTCTATCTGTGGCTCAGGTGCCGGCGCCGGACGCGCAGGTTGCGCCGCTGACGGAGTTGAGGCGGCGGGCGGTGCCGAGGCGAATGCGGGCGGGTCGAGCAATGCGGTGTACGCGCGCAGAATCTTGCCGCCGGTCCAGTTCAATTCGACCAGCAAATCGACGAACGGCTCAGAGATCGGCGCCGTGCTGGTGACGCGCAGGAACGGTCCACCGCTGGGGCGCTGCTCCACAGACATTTGCAGACCGAGACTCGGTGAGGGATATGGCAGATTGGACTGGATGTACGCGTCGGGAGATGCGAGGTGTGCCGCGAGCGTTTCCAGCTCACCTTTCTCGATCGCAACGACATCGATCTCAGCGCTCAACGGCTCGCCCAGATGTGATAGTACAGTTAGCTTTCCCAGGCCTGCGGCGTGCGCCGCACCGGCCAGAAACAGCAGTGCGCCCACGATGATCGAGGCTCGAAGAGACGTTTTGCCCACAGCGCCACCTGTCCTTATTAAGAGCCGATAATTAAAACTAACATCATGTATTTACCGATGCAAGCTAAACTTACGTCGTGTATTACGGCTTGACCCGCAGATTTTTCAGTCTTTTTTGTATTATTTTCGAAATTGCCTACGGGGGACGGATACGCATCCTCAACCCGCATTGCGCACCGCACGCGCACGCAGGCCATCTGCCGTCGTCCGCCGCGTCATTGTGCAAGTCGGCCGGCTCAAGTTACTGGCCGATGCTCGCATGTCATCACCGCTTCAGAACGATACGAAGCAGACGGCGCAACGGCTCTGCTGCACCCCACAGGAGTTGATCGCCGACGGTAAAGGCGGTCAAGTATTCGCCACCCATCGGTAACTTCCGCAGCCGACCGATCGGCACCTGCAGCGTCCCCGAAACTCGCGCCGGGGACAACTCGGCGAGACTTTCCTCGCGCGTGTTCGGGATGACCTTCACCCACTCGTTCGCACGCGCCAGCAGCGATTCTATTTCGGTCAACGGCAGATCGCGCTTAAGCTTAATAGTCAGGGCCTGACTATGACAGCGCATTGCACCGATCCGGACGCAAATGCCATCGATCGGAATCGGTTGCGACTCGCATCCCAAGATCTTGTTTCCTTCCGCCTGTGCTTTCCATTCTTCGCGGCTCTGGCCATTGCCGAGGTCTTTGTCGATCCACGCCAGCAGACTGCCTGCCAGCGGATAGCCGAAGTTCTCCGTCGGCAACGCCGCGCTGCGCAGCGTCTCGGTTACCGCGTGATCGAGCTCCAGAACGGACGACGCAGGATCTTCGAGTAGTCTTGCGCCTGCTCGATGTACCGCCCCCATCTGCGCAACCAGCTCGCGCATGTGTTGCGCGCCGCCACCCGAGGCGGCTTGATAGGTCATCGCCGTGATCCAATCGACCAGTCCCGCTTCGAACAACCCATGCACAGCCATCAACATGAGACTTACGGTGCAGTTGCCGCCGATGTAGTTCTTGACGCCGCGATCGAGGGCGCTGTCGATCACCTTGCGGTTCACCGGGTCGAGGACGATGACGGCGTCCTGCTGCATGCGCAGCGCGCCGGCGGCATCGATCCAGTAGCCCTGCCAGCCGGCCGCGCGCAGCTTCGGATAGATCTCCGTCGTGTAATCGCCGCCCTGACAGGACACGAGCACGTCCATCGATTTGAGCGCGGCTAAATCGCGCGCATCCTTCAGCGGCGGCACATCCTTACCGATAGCCGGGGGTTTCCCGCCCGCCTGCGACGTCGTGAAAAACACCGGCGCGATGGCGTCGAAATCCACCTCTGCACGCATGCGTTCCATCAGCACGGACCCGACCATGCCGCGCCACCCGATGAAGCCAACCTGCTTGATTGCCATGCTCGTGAGTCCTTGCGATGTGGCGGTGCTTATT
>JBDTMS010000965.1:0-1977 GCA_039934195.1 Betaproteobacteria bacterium | reverse complement strand
CAAAGCCGGACAGACTTGTTGCCGGATCCACTACCGCAGAGGCAATGTCGAGGCTGCCCGGCGAGAGCAGCGTAAATACGACACCGTTGAACGCGGTCGCGTTCCAAGTGGGTTTATCGAGGGTGGTTTTCAGCATGATAGTGAGCTGGCTATCGCTGAAATCGGTGACTAGTGAAGCGACCCCCTCGATGCTACCGATCGTTTCCACACCAGCGCCGACTACGAAAGACTGCGGCGAAAAGAGTGCATTTGCGTACGGGGTCGTAAGGTCTGGATGATAGTAGGTCGCGTCAAGCGTCTTGCCGATTAAGGCCGCTTGGGCGCCGATGCTAAACGATCCAGAAATACAGGTAACAGCAATGAACTTAAAAAACGCGCGCATGCAAAACCTCGAGTTTTACTAAGCGTTACCTCCCCAGGGTGGGTCGCAATTTCATGCGCTGCGGCCATTCATTCTTCCCCATAAACCTCGGGCAATCAAACACTGTTACGCCCTTATGTAATTAGCTTACTTGCGCGCTCGCGCGGTGCCGATCGGTGCGTTTCATCTGCCATGCAGGCCATGGAACTGGCTCCTCATGGGATAGTCTGTTCGTCAGAGGCCATGTTGACATTCAGCAATAGGAGGTATTGGATAGGCGATGCGCGTCCGCGGTTCGGCGTAATACCATTGGCATTAAAGTAATTAAGCCGCGAAACGCTGCCTGAATCGAGCAGTCACAGTGGGTTAATTCTCGAGGGATCGCACGTTGCGCTGTATGCGATGTCAATACCGGTAAAGCGGTCTAATTCAAAGCCGAAACGAATGGGGAAACGTGTCCAAGGGTATGGGAAGAACAGGTCTCGGGTTCAAGCGCCTCGGTCAACACAACACAGACACGTCGCCTAAATACGCTGGCCTCCTGCAATGTGCGTGGCAGGAGGTCGTGCAAGCAGCGGCGGCTCATGCAGTGACCCTTAGCGCTTTACATCAAGAGACTTCACCGATCTTGAATATTCGCGAATTAGAAAGACTACTTGGCCTCACTCGTAAAGGGCAGTTGGCCACGGCGCTTCGACTGGCTGGTGTCCGCGATAGGGAGAGCGGGCCGGTGGCCGAGCTAGGCACACTCCGCCAGGGCGGAATCTCGGTTATTCCGTACGAGGTGTACACGGTCCGTGGAGCAGTTGTCGCGTGGCACCTTATGCGAATGCGAGGCATCTGTTCTTTGAGTCCGGGCGCATTTGCTCATGCTCTGCTGGCAGTCGTAGCGGCTCCCATTGACGTGGCATCGCGTCAAAGAAGCGATCTACGTTGAGTATAAGCCTCTCTTATGCGTTTGGTCGAAAGTGTTCGACCTTTCGCCACACCGCTGTACATGAGTCGCTCACTCGCAGCCAAGCGCTCACTGAACTGATAAAGGAACCCGTGCGGGGCAAAATATGGCGAGGTATATCCAAGTAATGCTAAGCGGCACAGTTGCCCTTGCATTGTCGCAACAGCTGGCTGTCTTTTTATCGATTGGTCTGTGATGGGCGCTTCTTTAGAGCGCTGAAGTTGAGCGTCCCAATTCGGCTGTGCTGCGCGTCTTCCTCGAGCGCGTAAATCACACCGGTAAGCGAGTATCCAGCTGTCGCGTGAACGCAGACCCATGGCGCGGTTAACGCGTTCGCGATTTCACTCGATTTTCCGCGCGGCTCAATTGGGCGGTGTTGTGCAGGCAGGGACGACGTCGCACAGACTCGGCTAGTAGCAGTCCGCCCGGGATCTTCCAGAGCAATCGTTAACAACATTATTAGTATTCCCGATAGGAGCCGAGTTTGAGTACTTGGCTTGCCGCATCGTCACGATGAAGGGTACTTGTTGCTGCGGGACAGCTGGCGTCGCGCGCGCGGCCGATCCTTCTTTATGCAGTCTGACTTAATACTGACCTGGGGAGCGCTCATGAAGTATCTGTTTGCAGTTGTCCTGCTCGCAGCTTGGCAAGTGGAAGCTGC
>JBDTMS010000964.1:0-1978 GCA_039934195.1 Betaproteobacteria bacterium | reverse complement strand
TCCCTGTCGAATCCGCGATCGAAAAGCTCACCACCAGCATCGGCGTAAAGCTCGACCGCACCCGCCACACCTCCGACATCGTCGCGGGCCTGAAGGCGCTGCTCCGCAAGCACGCCGGCAAGAAGGAACTCTACGTCCAGGTGCAATCCGCAGACGGCGCAAAAGTTTCTCTCAAGGTCAACGGCGAACTGGGCGTCCGCGTCACACGCGATCTCGTCGACGATCTCGAAATGCTTTTGGGCAGCGGCTCAGTCCAGCTCAGCGGCGACGGCCAACGCCGCATGAAACGCCTGTCGCAGCAGCAGCTCTTCAAAGACTCGGGCCCCGCCACCGAAGTGCAGATCGATGTCCCCACCGAAGCCCCATCCGACGAGATCGACGCCGACTTGGCGATGGCTGATTAGCAACCTACCTGATCACCAGCATCTGGTTCGCGCCGCGCAGGAATTCATACTCAACCGTGACCAATTCGCTGTCCCACGCGTCGCGCACCGCGTCGAAATGCACCGACACCCGCCCGTTGAGATCGAGGACCGGGAAGATGCGGACTTCCCTCGCCACGCGTCGAAGCTCGCGCACCGCGTCGAGATGAAACTGCCGCGACAGTTGCTCTGAATAGAGGAACAGCAGGTGCGAGCAGAGCGCAAGGTCAAAACTCTGATCGTCAAAGCCGAGCTGCGGCAACTCAGCGGCACGATAGCGACCTTCGCGCAGGCCGGCGTCGAAATCCGCGAGGAAGCGCTCCATCGCCCCCATCCGCGTTTGCTCCAGCGCTTCCGGCGAGGGGATGACGTTCCATGTGAAGTGATCTAAATAGCTCCGCTTGAAACAAAAAGTGGCTCGGGTCAAGGTTGTCGTTGCTAAGGCGACAAACCTGGAGACCGAGCCATGGACGGCAGTATTGTCCTGGGCTCCAGCGAACGCAAGCGGCTGTTGGAGTTGTACCGCAAGGAGGCGCTTCACCCGCAGGTCCGGCTGCGAGTCCATATCGTGTTACTTCTGGCGCAAGGATGCGCCTGGTCGCTGATCACGACTGTGCTGTTTTGTTCCAGCGCGACCATCGCGCGCTGGAAGGAACGGTTCGAGTCCGGGGGCGTTGATGCCCTGCTGGAAGAGCGACGCGGGCGGACGGCGACGCTGCTGGTGGGCCTGGCCTGGCTGCTGGTGAACTGGGTCAAGCGGCACACGCCGCGTGATTTTGGTTACTGCCGCAGCCGCTGGTGCTGCTGCACGCTGGCGGTGGTGCTGTGGGACGTACAGCGCGTGAAGGTAAGCGTCGAGACGGTACGACGTTGCCTGCATCGAGAGAATCTGGTGTGGCGTCGGCCGCGCCCGGTACTGGGGCCGACGGATGCGCAGCGTCAATGGAAGCTGCGAAAGATCCGCGAATTGCTGAGGGATTTACCGGAAGATGAGGCGGCGCTGTTTCAGGACGAGGTGGACCTGAACCTCAACCCGGACATCGGCTGCATGTGGATGGAGCGGGGTGAGCAGGCCGAGGTGGTCACGCCGGGCAACAACGTGAAGCGTTATCTGTCGGGCTCGATGAGCTGGCGGAGCGGCGAAGTGGTGGTGACGCAGGGGACGCGGCGCAACGCCGAACTGTTCGTGCGTCATCTGGATGATCTGCGGCGGCGTTTTCGTCATTACCGAAAGATCCACGTGATCTGCGACAACGCCCGTTTCCACACCATCGAAGGCAGCCGCGTCGTGCGGCATTACATGAGCGAGCACGGCGATCGCATCGTGCTGCACTATCTGCCGGCCTACAGCCCGCAGGACAACCCCATCGAGCGGGTGTGGTGGCACTTGCACGAGCAGATCACGCGCAACCACCGCTGTCAGAGCATTGAGGAGCTAGTAAAGCTGACGATGGCGTGGCTGGATGAGCGCGGCGCGTTCAAGATCGAGGGAGCGATGTATGACCGACTCAAGGCCGCCGCGTGAAGCACTTTCGGTATTTGGAGGAGCTATTTAG
>JBDTMS010000963.1:0-1987 GCA_039934195.1 Betaproteobacteria bacterium | reverse complement strand
GCTGGTTCCCCGACCAATATTCATCCTGTCCCGAGGAGATGAACACGCTGTGATTCTTGAGCCGCGCGCCATCGCGATCGGTGTCCACCCCGGAGAGGTAGCTCACGTCGTAGCCATTGGCTTCGAGGAACTCCACGAGCTGGAACTCGGCGCTGAAAAACGAGTACTGCATGCCCAGATTGACCGCGATGTTGGGGCGATTGAAGCTGACTTTGTAGGCGCCCCGGTAGGGCTTGGGGTTGGCGGGCGGGCAGGCGATCTGACACTGATACAGGCTGTTGCCTCCGTAGGGGTTGTAGGCCAAGCGTGTGGTGTCAGAGGTCTGATAGACGATCGCCGAATGCCTCGAATCGTTGCGTACATTGAAGAAGATGTAGCTCGACCCGCCGGTGTCATCGCGCACCAGGCGCGCGAAATACACGCCTGATACTGCGGTACTGGGAACGCTCCAGGCAGCCGACTCGGCCCAATTGCCGCAATCGATCAAGCCGGTGGTGTTGCTGGTGTCGATTCGGCAAGCGGGCTGCGTTTGCGGCAAGCTCGCCGAAGGGCGCAACGTAGGCGTGACCTTGCGCGCGCCCTTGCCCTGATACCAGCCGGCGCGATAAATATCGATGTGATACGCGCTCGCGGTGGTCTTGATCTTGAAGCGGATCGTACCTCCGGCATTGATGCTCGTATCGGTGGCGAATCCTCTGATCGTCGAGTCGCCCGGCTCTTTGATCGACCATTCCGACGGCGGCGAGCCCGGCAGAAGATTCTCGCACGTCACAGGATTGCCGCAGCCGGCGGATGCAGCTGCGGTCAACGAGGTTTGTGTGGGATTACTCTTAAGGTGATTACGATTCGAGCCGGGCGCTACCACCGGAGCCTGGTAATCCAAGTCATCGTGATGTTGATGTTCGGTGGCGTTGGCGTAGCTGAAAAACAGCGAGATCATGCAAAAGGCATTGCACACGAACGCATGCAATGCCTTTGAATATGGTGTCGTCACGATAGCTGCGAGCCCCCTTGTTGGATCACTTGCTTGCTATCCGGCATGCGCAAATGATTACGCGCGAATGCCTGAATCATACACTCAGCAAACCAGCTTATTACTTAAAAAACGTGCCTAGAAAAACAGGCTATCGCTTGAAAACGACATCGACCCAATAATTACTCGACTGCCATCCGTGGCTCGGAAACACGCTTGCGTCGCCGTAAGAATAGACACCGTTGAGACCGTCGACGCCGTCGCGTAAAGCGTGCAACGGACCGTTATCGATGCCTCTGGCGGCAAACATGCCGATGTCGTCGGCGTAGTGACCGTTATCCGCGTGGTAGGAGACGACGTATGTAGTACCTGCGGACACGGCGATGGGCACGGAAAAATTTGCCAGTTGCCACCCAGCGGCGGACTCGTTCGTGAACGTCACTTGACCGAGCGATGCGCCGCCCGATGTCCAGAGACTGCCGATATGTGTGCCGGTATTGGTTGCCGCCTTGTAAAAGCGAACGCCGGTTATGAAGCCACTGATATCGGTACGGAACTTCACGCCGACTTCGATCGATCTGGTATCGGCATCTGCTCCGACAGTCGGGACAGCAGTGGCGGGCCATATCGAGCAGGGGCAGCTCGCCTGTCCAGTTCCGGCCGTAGTAAACGACCAGTTCAGAGCGGAGGGCATGGTATTGCCGCCGGTGTCTTTGGCGCCGCTGACGCTGGCAGAATAAGTCGTGGCGGGAGCAAGCGGTGCGGTCGGTGTGAGGATGGCGGTGAAGGTGGTGCTGTTGTAGCTCACACTAGCCGATACCGCAGCGCCTGCGGCGGTGGTCAAGGTGAACTTGATCGAGGCGGGCTGCACCGCTTCGTTGAATGTCGCGCTCACCGTGGTGCTCGCCGATACGCCGGTGGCGCCGTTGGCTGGACTTTTCGAAGTTAGGCCCGGTGCGGTGGTATCGGCCGGTCCGCCGCCGGTTGGGTTGAACACCACGTCGACCCAGTAGT
>JBDTMS010000962.1:0-1995 GCA_039934195.1 Betaproteobacteria bacterium | reverse complement strand
CTATGGCGCCGGTCTATTGCGCCGGTCTATTGATCCGGTCTGTTGGACTTTTCCATTGCACTGGTCTATTGCATTGGGGCGCTACTGCTTCACCGGCCGCTTGGCCAGTTTGCGCTGCAGAGTACGTCGGTGCATGTTGAGACTGCGTGCTGTGGCGGAAATGTTGCCTTCGTTCTCGGTCAACACACGCTGGATATGTTCCCATTCGACGCGATCGACCGACAGCGGTTGCTCGGCAACGGGCTCGTGCGCATCCCCCTGTGCGCGTGCGAATGCGCTGACCACTTGATCGGCGTCGACCGGCTTAGCAAGATAGTGCGTCGCGCCGAGCTTGATCGATTCCACCGCGGTAGCAACGCTCGCATAGCCGGTCAGCACGACGATCCGGATGTGTTCGAACATCACTTTCAGCGGCGCGATTATGGTGAGCCCGGAATCGCCGTTCATCTTGAGATCGATTACGGCGTAACCGGGTCGCTCGAGCTGCGCGCACACGAGCGCATGCGCGGCGCTGCGCGCAACCACGACTCGGAATCCGCGCCGCGTCAGCGCGCGCCGCATCGCCTCGCAAAAGGTCATATCGTCATCGACCAGCAGCAGCGTTGGGTCGTTGGCCGTACTGATACTCATACTCGTATCCCAGGTGCTTGGTTTGCTGCAAACGGACTCAGGCTTGCCAGCGGCAGCTCGAGTTGCGTGACCGCGCCGCCGCCTTCGCGCGGTCGCAAACGAATCAAGCCGCCCAGACGTTCTACGGTTGCGCGAGCCAGCAGCAAACCGATGCCGTTGCCTTCGCCGGCTGGCTTGGTGGTGAAGAACCCGTGTCCGATTCGCGCCTCGAGCTCGGCGCTCAGTCCCGGGCCGCGATCGCGAATCTCCAGATAAAGACGTTCGCAATCCCAGCGGCAATCGAGCTCGACGCTCGCCGCTGATGCATCCGCCGCATTATCGAGCAAATTCGTGATCGCCTGCTCGAGCGTCTGCTCGGCGACGATGCTAGGACCGGGCGTGACGCCATCGATGCTCTGCGCGATGCAAACCGACGGACGCATCAGTTGCCAGCGCTCCAAGGTGGTGAGGAGGAACTCGTCCACCGGCAGCGCGCTGCCGCCCTCGGCGCGCGCTTGTCCGGAGGCGGCGATCATGTGTGTGATCGTTTGTTTACAGCGCGCCACCTGGTTGCGCAGTGTAGCGATATCGCTTGCCAGCTGCGACGTGTGACCATGCTCGTCTGCCATCTCGCCCAATACCACGGCCATCGTCGACAGTGGTGTGCCCAGTGCATGCGCAGCGCCGGCGGCCAACGTACCCAGCGCGACGATGCGCTCGTTGCGCAACGCATCTTCTATTTGTTTGGCGAGCAGCGCATCGCGTCGACGAATCGCTGCCGCCATGCGAATTACGAAGCCGCAAATGATCACTGCCGACACCAGGAAGTTAAGCCACATGCCAACCAGATGCAGCCCGAATCCATGATCCGCGTGATTCGCTTGGAGTCCGGCGAGCGGAACATGAAAGAAGAACAGCAGCGCATAACTCGATGCGGTCACCGCCGCCGTAATCCAGGCGTAAGTTGCCGGTAGCGTGGTGGCCGCGATCACCAGCGGCAGCAGATACAGCGACACAAATGGATTGGACGAGCCGCCGCTGAGATACAACAGTGCACTCAGCGCGGCGACGTCGATCATCAACTGCGCGAAGTACTCGCGATCGCGGATCGCGGCGCTGGAGCGGACGCGAAGCCAAGCGTGCGCCGTCACTGTTGCAAGCAGTAACAAAATGCCGAGCATCCAGGGCCACTGCAACGCGATTCCAAGCGGGCCGGAGGCGATCAGTACCGCGCTGGCTTCTACGCCAATCATCACGCTGCGCAGCAACAACAGACGTTGGAAATTATCGACCGACGGTATCGGGGAGAACTGCTGTAACGGGCTCATTGAAGAATTGTACCTTCGATGTTGCGTCACGCCGTGCGCGCACGTTTGGAATATTGCG
>JBDTMS010000961.1:0-1996 GCA_039934195.1 Betaproteobacteria bacterium | reverse complement strand
AGTAGATCGAAGTCTCTCATTTTCGCGCTAGCCTTTTGTCCCGATGTCGATGAAGCTACACAATACGCCTTGCAGCGTCGTTGGGCTCGACCGCGCTAAGCCAATCGGGTGAAAGAATGCGCCAAGCTTGTTGCGTCGCCCTTGAGCGAGAGGAAGCGATCTTCTATGGCATGAGCATACGGACTGCCTTGCCAGAAGCAGAGGTGTATTCACCGGTGCCGCTTCCGCAGACGATCGAGCGTGCTTACGGCTTACCGGAAAAATCGAAGCGTGCGCAGTGAATGCGGCAGTACGGCTCAGCAATGAGAAACTTGGCGCATTAAATGCCGAGAATTCCACCCCCTCTCCCGCAAAGTAGCGCGCGGCTGGATCCGCAACAAGGTCGGGATAGAAAATTGCGCCGAAGGGCGTGCCGCCAATCACCTCTCCCGCATCGTTTATCTCATGCGGGATGTAATCTTCACCGAGGTCGGTCAGCAGCCAATCCGTCGCGCTTGCCGACGAATCGAGAAACAGCAAGATGGGTGTCACGACGCACAAAGCGACGAACGTTCGCATGTTCATGTCGTTTTCCTCGCGGGAAGTGCAGCCACTGAACCGGGAGTGAGTGCCAACCGAAAGCCTAAGACGTTGCCTAGACACAAGCAACATGCGACGCAACTCAGCAACGGCCGAATACGACGCTGCGTTGATGATTCGGGGGGTACAGGGTTGTCTGGCGCCGCTGATCAGCGAGGTTGCAACGCAGCGATAACAACATGTGAACGCGGCCCTACAGATCACGTCCGGGTGTGCCGTTAACTTGGGTTTCCGGCACCGATCGGATGGCAGAGCGATGTGCATCAACGATAGAGGCCCGATCGCAATAACGTCCGGCCGGATACAACAGTCTCTCTCTTTCGTCACCGCGTAGAAACGCATTGTTCGATGCATCCGTATCGATAGCATCAGCTTCGCTCGTGCAATGCCACCGGCTCGAGCTACCCCGCACCCTGTATTGGGGGTTTAGGTTTTAGCAAACGTTGTTTCGTCTCTTGCGATGCGTATTCGTGTCGTGATCGTGCGCTGAGTTTCTCAGATTCCAGAGTCATTTCACCTCGCGCAATTGCTGCATGCAAATGCGCGAAGTTCCCCGGTCGTGCGCCGTTTTGAGCAACGCGAGGTCGATGAACGAACGTCCGAGCGTTGTGTTCGATGCGGCGTCGCCGATACTGAAAATGCAAGATATCAGGAGGTGGATTATGTGTGCGCAGGCAGCGTCATTGAAACGAAGCTCCGCTATCCCACATGGTATGCGCGGTCGCGCATCGGCGCGATGGACTACATTGACCAGCGTGTCTTGCAACACACTCGCCGGCGTCGTGCTTGCGCTGCTGTTATCTGCGCTGCCGATGCACGCAACTGCGCAACAACTTATCGGGACGCAAACGTCAGGGCCGCAGTCCGATAAGAATGCTGCCGGCAAAGCTGAGGCGTTCCGAGCGACTGCCGCGCTCAGTGGAACGGTTGCATCCATTACTGTCTATGTCGACGTGACCTCCACCGCGACGGTGCTTACGACCGGCTTGTATTCGGACGCTGCGGGTCGCCCGGGCACGCTGCTCGCGCAGGGCTCGTTGATCGCGCCGGTCGCTGGGCAATGGAACAAAGTGCCGGTACAGGCGGCCAATGTGGTGGCGAAAACGGTGTACTGGATCGCCGTTCTGGGTCCGCGCGGCAAAGGCGTGCTGGCATTCCGCGATTACCCCGCGGGAAACGGACTTAATTTCACCAGCGCTGAGACCAATCTGGATTCATTGAAGGCGACGTGGACCAACGGCGTCGCGTATACCAACGCGCCGATATCAGCATTTGCATCCGCTGCAACATCGACGCAGCCGATACTGAGCACCAGTCCGTCCGCGCTCAACTTCAGTTATGCACAAGGCGACCCCGCACCCGCCGCATCTTCGCTATCGGTGACCAACACCGGCGGTGGCACGTTGAGCTTCAGCGC
>JBDTMS010000960.1:0-1996 GCA_039934195.1 Betaproteobacteria bacterium | reverse complement strand
GTGCTGTTCAATTCGACGATTCCGGTCTGGATCATGCTGCTAGGCTGGCTCGCCTGGCGCGAGCCGCTGTCGCGCCGGCAGGCGCTCGGCGTCTTCATCTCGCTGATCGGCGTCGCCGCGATCGTCGCGCACGGCGATCTGCTCTCGCTTGGATCGTTTCGTTTCAATCAGGGCGACGCCTGGTTGCTGCTCGCAATGATGTTGTGGGCCGTCTACACGCTGCTGCTGCGCTGGAAACCCAAAGAGCTGTCGAGCCCGGCGTTTCTCGCGTCGATCATTTTGTTCGGCATGCCGCCCCTGGCAATCGCCTACGCATGGGAGGTCGCGTCAGGCGCACGCTGGGAGCTTACCGTTGGCGCCGCGGCGAGCCTGCTCTACTACGGCATCTTTCCCTCGGTGCTCGCGTTTATGTTCTTCAATCGCGGCGTCGCTTCGCTCGGAGCCAATCGCGCCGGCATCTTCGTACATCTGGTTCCCGTGTTCGGTTTTTTGCTCTCGGCATTGCTGTTGTCCGAGCCTCCGCATGCTTATCATCTCTACGGCATGGCGCTGGTGCTGCTTGGCGTCTGGCTGTGCAGCGCCGGTGCGGTCAGGCCGCAGGCCGTCGCCGGCAGCGAGCTGTGACGGGCATCGAAGATTTCAGCAACCGGTTGCGCAAGAATCATCGCCATCTTGCGCGCTGGGCGAGGCGCCGCGGCATCGAGTGTTATCGCGTCTACGATCGCGACATTCCTGAATTCGCGTTCGTCGTCGACGTCTACGCCACGCGAGTGCATTTGCAGGAATACGACCGTGGCGAGGGTATGGACGATCCCGCGCGCACCGCTCGACGCGCCGATGTGCAGCAGGCGGTCGCCACTGCTCTGGAGTTACCGGTCGACAACGTGGTGCTCAAGCGCCGCGTACAACGCCCGGCGGGGGAGCAGCACCAGAAGACTGGAGAGAGCGGCGAAGACTTCGTAGTGACCGAAGGCGGCCACCGGTTCATCGTGAACCTGCACACCTACCTCGATACCGGGTTGTTTCTCGACCATCGCATCACACGACAGAAGATTCAGGAAGAGGCCAGCGGCAAGCGATTCTTGAATTTGTTTTGCTATACCGGCAGCTTTACCATCTACGCGGCGGCGGGAGGCGCCAGCAGCTCGGTCAGTCTCGATTTATCGCATACCTATCTGGACTGGGCAGGCCGCAATTTCGACGCCAATCGCATCGAGGAAGCACGTCATCCGTTGATTCGGGCGGACGCAATGCAGTGGCTCGACAGTGCGCGGCGCGAGGGCGAGCGTTTCGATCTCATCATGCTCGATCCCCCGTCGATCTCGAGGTCCAAGGCGATGGCGCATGCGCTGGATGTGCAGCGAGATCATCCTGGATTGATCGAAGACTGCGCGCGCCTGTTGAACCGCGGCGGCGTGCTGTACTTCTCGACCAACCTGCAGCGGTTTCGTTTGGCGGACGGCGCGTTCGACCGGTTCGAGGTACACGAGATTTCCGAGATCACCATCCCGGAGGACTTTCGCAATCGGCGGATTCACCGCTGCTGGCGGGCTACGCTCAAACACTAGACTCGCGAATGCGCGGCGTCGCGTGGCAACGTGCGCGTCCCTGCGCTAGAACCGCTCGACGTGCTTGTCGACCACTTGCACGCGGTCGCCCATACCGATGTCGCCGATGCCATCCTGCTCGATCAACCCGAAGCGGCCGTCGTCGAACCGCACACCGACTTCGTAGCTGAGCTCGATGAAGTGCTGTTGCATCGATGGGCTGCCGATCGCGCCGATTTTGGTGCGCGGGGTGTCGCCCGCGCCCCAGCTGAAACTGATGACCGGGCCGATCTGCGGTGGGTCCTGCGGCCGCGTATCCAAATATTGCGGCGAGGTGACATAGATGTCCGGCCGCGAGAACTGACGCCGGTTGCGAATCTCGCGGATCGAGCGCACGACGCCGCAGTTGCGGCAATCGCGTACGCTGACGGGTTTGGCCGGCGCCTCCT
>JBDTMS010000959.1:0-2005 GCA_039934195.1 Betaproteobacteria bacterium | reverse complement strand
ATGACTGAGCTCGAACGCATCGCCGAGCGCGGTTTGGGTGGCGAGTTTCGCCGCAATGAGCCGATGCGCAAGCACACGAGCTGGCGCGTCGGCGGGCCCGCAGACCGCGCGTATTTTCCGCGCGATCTGCAAGATCTCGCTCGCTTCATCAAAACCATTCCGCAGGATGAACCAATCTATATGGTTGGGCTCGGCAGCAACCTGCTGGTGCGCGACGGCGGGCTGCGCGGCACCGTCGTCTTCACGCACGGCGCACTCGACGGCATCCGGGTCGAGGAAAACCACGCCGGCGAATTGCTCGTGTACGCGGAAGCTGGCGTCGCCAGTCCGAAGGTCGCGCGCTTTGCTGCAACTCACGGGCTCACCGGCGCTGAATTTTTGGCAGGCATTCCCGGCACCGTGGGCGGCGCGCTCGCGATGAATGCGGGCTGCTACGGCGTCGAGACTTGGGACATCGTCGATTCGGTGCGATGCCTGCAGCAGAACGGCGAGCTGATACAGCGCAGTCCGGACGCGTATGACATCGGCTATCGTTACGTCAGGCCCGCCGGGTTGTCGATCGAAGCGGCGAGCGCTTCTACGTTTCTCGATGAATGGTTTGCCGCCGCGTGGTTCAAGCTCACGCCCGGCGACAGCGATACTTCCCGGCGCAACATCAAACAACTGCTGGAACGACGCATCGCAACGCAGCCGCTGGATCAACCAAACGCAGGTTCGGTTTTCCGCAATCCGACCGGCGATTATGCCGCGCGCTTGATCGAGAGTTGCGCGCTGAAAGGCTTTCGCATCGGCGGCGCAATGGTCTCGCCCAAACATGCCAACTTCATCGTCAACGCGGGTGGTGCGACAGCGGCCGACATCGAGGCACTGATCGAGCGCGTTCAGCAGACCGTGTGGGACCGCTTCAATGTTCAACTCGAACGCGAAGTGCGCATCGTGGGCGACAACACGTGAGCCGATTCGGAAAAGTCGCGGTCATGCTGGGCGGCAAATCCGCCGAGCGCGAGATCTCGCTGCTGTCGGGCAATGCCGTGCTGCAGGGATTGCGCGCGTCTGGTGTCGATGCACACCCGTTCGACCCGGCGGAGCGCGAAGTTCTCGACTTGCAGCGGGAAGGTTTCGATCGCGTATTCATCGCCCTGCATGGACGCTACGGCGAAGACGGCACGGTGCAAGGTGCGCTCGAGCTTCTCGGCATTCCCTATACCGGCAGCGGCGTGATGGCGTCCGCCCTGTGCATGGATAAGATCAGAACCAAGCTCGTCTGGCTCGCCTCGGGCGTGCCGACGCCGCGCTACGAGGTGGCGACAACGCACACCGACTGGGGTGCGCTCGCCGCTCATCTCGGATTCCCGATGATCATCAAGCCGGCGCGCGAAGGATCGACCATCGGTTTGAGCAAAGTGACTCGCGCAGAAGATCTGCCGGGCGCGTACGTGCTCGCAGCGAAACACGATTCGCTGATCCTGGCGGAAGAATTTATCGCCGGCGAAGAGCTCACCGTCGGTTTCGTCGGCGAGCAAGCGTTGCCGCTGATCCGGATCGAAGCGCCGCAGGGCAACTACGATTATCAGAACAAATATTTCAGCGACGACACGAAATACTTTTGTCCGTGCGGACTGCCGGCCGACGAAGAAACGCGGATACAGGCGCTGGTAATGCGCGCAGCTCAAGCGCTGGGCTGCGAAGGCTGGGGGCGGGCAGATCTCATTCGACGCGCGGACGGCAGCGTGACTCTGCTCGAATTGAACACCTCGCCCGGGATGACCGGGCACAGTCTGGTGCCGATGGCGGCCAAGGTTGCCGGCATCAGCTTCGAGCAACTGGTCGTCAAGATTCTGGAGCTCGCACATGTGGGATAACCACCGGCTCCTCGACGGCATCGCAACTGGACTGTATCTCGTGTCCGGCGCAATCATCGGATATGCGGCGTTGATCTTCGTAATTAACCTGCCGATTTTCCCGCTGCGCGAAATAGAAGTGACGGGCGGGTTGACCCACACCA
>JBDTMS010000958.1:0-2008 GCA_039934195.1 Betaproteobacteria bacterium | reverse complement strand
GAAAATGCACCCGGCGTCTGCGGAAGTCGCGCAGTGCCGGTCGCGAGTGCCGCGGCCATCAAGTCGAGCCCGGGCAAAATCAAACCACCGAGAAACTCCCCGTCGGACGACAGCGCGTTGACGGTGACGGCGGTGCCCGCATTCACCACCAGCGCACTGCCTTGCACTTGATGGTGCGCGGCGATGATCGCCGCCCACCGATCGGCGCCCAGCGTCTGCGGATCGCGATAACTATTGCGCACGCCGCACTGCTCACGCTGGCTGATCAACCAGCGTAGCGTGGCACCGCGCTCGCCCCACCATTGCTCGAGCCAATCGCGCACGTGCGCGCCGGCGACGCTGCAGGCGATTACGACATCGAGCTTCGGCAGTGCATGCCATACCTGGCCCAGCGATTCGACGTGCGTCGTCGCGACCGCGTCCAAGGTTGCCCATTCATCGTCCCATATACCCCACTTGATGCGAGTGTTGCCGGCGTCGATCGCGAGTATGCGCATGACTAGCCCGGATAGTTGATTGAGGGCTGCGGAGGACGGCGAGGCGAGGTCCAAGCGAGTCTTGCCATACCGGAACCTATCAGCGCACGTCCGAGCAGCGCGGCGATACGCGCTTTGCAAAGCTGGATTTCCCACCACAACCCTTGCGTCGAGATAGCCATCGAGTCAGCGGTGCGAATTAATGAAATATCCGAGCTAACGGATGTGCGCTGAAGGCCAGGCCTCGGTAGCGCGCATGCTCACTTCGCCGGAGTGAAAGCGGTGCAGCCCCTGACTGGTTTGCAGTAGTAATGCGCCGTCGTCTTCGACGCCGGCGACGATGCCCGCCTCGGTAGTGCCATCCGGGAGCCGCATCGTCACCGATTTCCCGGCGTAGGCGTGATGGCTTTCCCATTCTTTGCGCAGCGGCGCAAAGCCGCGCGCGGCGAACGTTTCGAGCACGCTTCCGAGCTGCGATAGAAGCTGGCCAATGACCTTATTGCGATCAGGCGGCGCACCGATCGACACCAGATCCGTTACCGCCTGATCGATGCGTTCGCGCGTGACTTCGTCGAGCCGGAAATTCATACCGATCCCGATTACAGCAGCGCTCGGTCCCAGCACATCGCCCTGGATCTCTACCAGTGTTCCCGCGATCTTGTGATGCCGGACGAGCACATCGTTCGGCCACTTCAACATCGCCTCGCTCACGCCGAGCTCGCGCAAACCTCTGATCAGCGCAACGCCGATTGCAGAGCTCAACCCAGCAAGAACGCCGGCGCCCTGCTCGAATCGCCACAAAGCCGAGAATGTCAGCGTTCCGCCCAAGCCGCTGTGCCAGGTGCGCCCCCTGCGGCCGCGGCCCTGCGTCTGCAGCTCTGCCGCGAGCACCATTCCGCTGGGTGCGCCTCGAGTTGCCTGCTCGAGCAGCGTAGTGTTGGTCGATTCCAGCATATCGGCCACTTGCACCTGAAAGACATCGCCGTAGCGTCCGAGGTGACGCGCAATCTGCTGCGCGTCGAGCCAATCGATGGGCGCGGACAACCGATAGCCGCGTGCGGGCAATCGCATCAAGGGAACGCCGGCGTCTTCCAGACCTTGCAGCGCGGTCCACACGCTCGTGCGCGACACGCCGAGCTCGCGCGCCAGCGCGGTACCCGAACGGAACTGACCGTCAGACAGCAGACGCAAAGCGCGAAAAGTGAGTGCAGTTATCTTCAATGTCGAATCGCGTTCCGTGAACCGCGGCGATTCCGTTAACCGCGGGTGAATACTGCATCAGCGGCGCCCAGGGGCCGCCAATGATACGTCGGGCTCACCGACGCGGGCTCGAACGGCAAATGCCACTCATCTAGGATATCCTCGTCGAAGGGCGCGCAAAGCGGCAGCGCATGCACCAACGATCAACGCTAATGCATGCCCTGCGCTTTGTCAAAGCGCAACGGCGTCCTTGGGCCTGCGCGAAAATTCTCGCCTACACGAAATTTTGATATGAGATTCCCAGCATGAAATTTATCGGCCAATTGCTCGGC
>JBDTMS010000957.1:0-2008 GCA_039934195.1 Betaproteobacteria bacterium | reverse complement strand
CGCAGTCGATCGCTTTCATCGAGCGATCGCCGCTGATGTTCCTGGCGACCAGCGACGGCAACGGTCAGCCGACCGTCTCTCCGAAGGGCGATGTGCCGGGCTTTATTCGTGTTGAGAACGCGCGCACCCTGCTGATGCCGGAGCGCAAGGGAAATAAGCTGATTTTCTCGCTGCAGAATATCCTGGCGAACCCCGCGATCGGAATGATCTTCGTGGTTCCAGGCAGCGGCGAGACGCTGCGAGTCATGGGCAACGCGGAGCTGCTGGACGATGCCGATCTGTGCGCATCGTTCATCCAGCGCGACAAACCCGCGCTGCTGGTAATTTGCGTGCGCGTGACCCAGTGCTATTTCCACTGTGCCAAATCGATCATCCGCTCGGCAGTATGGGAGCCGGCGAGCTGGCCGGAGCACGTCAAGATCAGTTTCGGGGAAGAGATAGCGCAGGGCGGCGGCCTGGCGCCGCTCGACATCGAGCAATTCGATGCGGGCGTACGCGAGCGTTACAAGACCGATTTATAGCGGAACGAACAGCGCCCTGGAGGAGAGCGCCGGGAACACCGGACTAGGCCATCTCTCCGGGCAGACTGCGCAATGCAGTATCGACCCACACCTGCTCGGCGCCGAGCTTGAGTTTCGACCGGCGCGCATGCACCAGAACCTCGTTGAACACCTGATGGGCGTGCTTCTCGAAGCCCAGGCGTTTGAGCAACACACCATAGCGGCACTTGGCTTCCAGACCGCCGTAGACGCCGCTAAGCGATTCGTACTCTGCCAAGGCTTGCTCGTAGCGATTGAGACCTTCCAGCGCACGCGCGTTCAACAAGCGCGCCTCTTCCGGACGAAAGCGCGCATCGATTCGCTGCAATCGGTCGAGCACCTCGATCGATTGCTCATAGGTCTGATTGTTTACATGGGCGCGCGCAAGACCGATCAGCAGCTGCGGATCGGTTGCGTAGATCCCGCGCAACGCACTCTCATACAGGCCAACCGCACGGTAGTACATCCCGCAGCGAATCAGCGCTTCGGCGGCAGCGACTTTGTTGCTGGCGCTCGGGCACATCTGCAGCTCGGCCAGGCGCCGATACAGCTCCGGGTTCGGCATGAAGGACGTGGCGACGTGTGTCGAGACTCGGCGTGCCGTGCGGTATTCGCGCGACTGCGGGAACATTGCGACCGCGTAATACGCGGTAAAGCCCACAACGGGAACGACGGTAATGAACAGCGCCCACCAGTAGGAATGGCCGTTACGCATCGCGTGCAGAACGAAATACGCTTGAACCATCGCAATCAGAACTACGAATACGGGCATTCAGCATCTCCGAACAGGCTGATAGCAAAGTGCATCGTCAGTGAAAAGGCAAGGAATATGCCCGTGGCCTGACGCGAAAAGAACGCTTATGCCGGGCGGACTTAATCCGATGTAGAACATGGCAGAGCAAGTGGATTGCGATTGCCGTGCCGCGCGCAGGGTAGTTTGGACGGCGATGGCGCGCTTATTTTCGCTGTAGATCAACAGCTGCCGGCGGGGTCGTTGCTATAGAGGTCACCGCCTCGAGGCGCGAATCTTTTCCGCCTACTGCTGCAATGCGAAGGTCGAGCCGGGGGAGAAATGGCATTCGTCGGGCTACTGTTGGGCATGATCGCCGGCGCTGCTGTCGATGGCTTTTACGGCGCTGCGATCGGCGCTTTGTTCGGCCTCGTGGTCGGATTAGGGCTGCGCCACGCAATGCGGCGGCACGACGAAGGCGCGAAAGAAGACAGCGTAGCGGTGCGTTTGGAGCACCTCGAGTCCGAGCTGCGCAGCCTCAAGCAACGCTTATCGGCGCTCGAATCAAGCGGCATCGAACCGGTGCTGCAACCTCGCAGCGAAGTGCCCGACGCCGACTCGACGCGCCCGACTGACCGCGTCACGCCAGCCGAGGCGTCGTTATCCGAACCGCCGAATCCGGCACTCGCCGGGTTCCCGACTGTCACCATCGCTTTGCCCGACGCGCAGGCGCTCCGCG
>JBDTMS010000956.1:0-2008 GCA_039934195.1 Betaproteobacteria bacterium | reverse complement strand
AGCTCGCGCGAATTGCGAATTGCTTTCGCGGGAATGCGTTTGAGGATCGCGGTCGCCGCGTGCTCCGCGGCATCGTCGTCGGCCAGAGCGCTCTCGAGAAACCGTGCGGTGTGTGCGGCGGCCTGCAGCAGCTCATCCGCCCCGGAGCGATCGGCGCGCACAGCGAGCCGCGCTGCGAGCCGCTCGATCAGCTCATCGTCGCGCTGGCGGATCGCCAGTTCCAGCACGCCGGTGAGTGGCCGCCGCGAGGATGGATCGAGTTGATTGCGATACGGCCCGCGCACCAGATGCGGAAAGCGTGCGTACAGCGTGAGGATGGTGTCTTCGCGCAGTGGTTTGTCGCGCCGCGCGCGCACGCCGGGCGCGAGGCCGACACCGGCGAGCAAGAGCAGTCGATGCATCAAGTCTGCGTCGCTGTTGGTGCGATCGCTTGCGAGTGCCGACACGGCGGCATCGTATTCCGGAGCACTGCCGCCGCCTCGCAACAAGGCGGCCCACAGCTCCCACCAGCCGCGCTCGTAGGCCAAGGCGACGATCGGCTGGTAGCCGATACGGCGTCCGCCGGCCCAGACTTCCGCGCCGCGTCGGATCAGGTAGGGCAGCATCGCCTCGCCGTGGGCCTGCGCCAGCGCAAACAGATGCGGTCCTGTTTGCGCTCGCCAGCGCTGCGGATGGCGCTGCTCGAGTTCGGGACACAGGGTGTACGGGTTGCTGAAATCGCGGCATAGATCCGCGGTCTCGCGCAACCACTGTTCCATCGGTGCCTGCCGGCGATACAAGGCGAAGTACAACGCCGAGTCGCCGCGCGACAGCGCGTGCCCCATCAGCCGATGCCAGGGTAGAGACTCATCCTCGATCCGACGTCCGGCCGGCAGATGACGCTGGATGAACGGCCCCGACAAATCTGCATCGAGCCGATACAGCGCCAGCGCAGCGTCCTCGTCGAAAATGTAGGGCAGATCCAGCTCGAGCAGAATGGCATCTCGTTGTTCGCGCGAAGCTGCGACGACGTAGCGCGATACGAGCTTGGACGACCACTGCAGCGCATTCGGATCGACGCGCCGGCGATCGGGGAAGCGGCGCGGTGCGTCGAACTGCGGCGGAAGCGTCGGTGGCTGCGTCATCACTCGAACTTGTCGAACTTCTCGCCCATCAGACCGCGCGGACGGAACAGCAGCACCAGGATCATGAGCAGATACATCGACGCTTCAGCGGCCGGGGGATAAAAATACACGGTCAAGCCGCGCGCCACGCCAACCAGCAGACCCGCGAACACCACACCCCAGAAACTGCCGAGACCGCCGATGACGACGACGACGAACGTGGCGGTCAGAATTTCATTGCCCATCGCGGGCTGGACACCAGCGAGCGGCGCCGACATAACGCCGGCAAGCCCGGCAAGTCCGACGCCCAACGCAAACACCGCGGACAGTGCGGGCTTCAAGCTGATGCCCATCGCACGCACCATCTCCGGATCGCGCACACCGGCGCGCACGATCATGCCGAACGACGTTTTGTTCAACAGCAGCCAGCAGCCGCCCACCGCGAGCGCGGTGACCAGCAGAATCGTGAGACGGTAATACGAGTAGATGAACTCGCTGACGTGAAGCTGGCCGCGCAGCGCATCGGGAATGGAGAAGGGCAGGCCGGTTGTGCCCCACTGCAAACGCAAAGTCTGTTCGATCGCCATCGCCAGCCCGAAGGTAAACAGCAGACCGAGCGCGGGATCTTTATTGTAGAGGCGCGACAGAAACAACCGCTCGATCACGACGCCGATGAAAGCCACGGCGACCGGCGACAACACCACCGCGCCGAGAAACCCGAGCCGCCGCTGGATTTCGTATGCGATATAAGCGCCGACGGCATAGAAAGCGCCGTGCGCTAGATTGACGACACCGCCGAGGCTGAAGATCAGCGACAGCCCGAGCGACAAGATGATGTAGAACGAGCCGACCAGCAGACCGTTGATAACCTGCTCGAGAATCAGCTCGGGAACGATAACCATGGC
>JBDTMS010000955.1:0-2009 GCA_039934195.1 Betaproteobacteria bacterium | reverse complement strand
GACCAGTCATTCGCTGAAGTGTTGCGATCTAATCAGCCAGCGTCTGTTTGATCGGATACCGTTTAGGGCACGTCAGGCCCGTGCTCGAATCGATGATCCGATCGGCATTACTGACTTTGATTCCTGCGGTGGGGGCTCGGACAGGCACACTCGCAGCGACTTCCTTGGCTGTCTTGCGGCTGATGCCCTTCGTACTTCTAAGCGCTGTATCGGGTTTTTACGCCGAGTGGTCGCCGTCCTTCAGCACAGATGATGTGAAGAAGTTCTGGTGCAAATTGATCGCCGGCGTAAATTCTTGCGTGAACGCAGGCCTATGGCGGGGTTAACGCGTTCGCGATTTCACTCGATTTTCCGCGCGGCTCAATTGGGCGGTGTTGTGCAGGCAGGGACGAGGTCGCACAGCCTCGGCTAGTAGCAGTCCGCCCAGGATCCTCCAGTAGCAATCGTTTACAACATTAAAGTATTCCCGATAGGAGCCGAGTTTGAGCACTGGGCTTGCCGCATCGTCACGATGAAGGGTATCTGTTGCTGCGGGACAGCTGGCGTCGCGCACGGGTGGCTGATCCTCCTTATGCGGTCTGACTTAATACTGACCTGCGAAGATCGCCAATTCCAACGTATTGAGCGTGATCCCTTCGTTACTGTTCTGCGGCTCCGATGGGTTGAAGAAAATTCTGATGCCAGAAGCATTTTTTACGTTCAGCTCACTAAAGGTTCGCAGATGGTTCTGCCCGACAACATTGGTTCCGCTGGTATCTTGACCTGCACCGATGGCAAACACCGAACCATTTTCTGTTGTCGCGTTACCCTTATGCTGCATCGTTAG
Organism: Betaproteobacteria bacterium; assembly: GCA_039934195.1. GTDB lineage: Bacteria > Pseudomonadota > Gammaproteobacteria > Burkholderiales > SHXO01 > SHXO01. Next base: position 1,183 of record JBDTMS010000955.1, on the reverse strand, counting down.
AAGCGTCGCTACATTGCCTAGACCGGTGCCCTGCATATCGACAGGTCCAACGAACTGCAACGTTGCATGCGCCGCTGGACAGCGCACATTGCTACCGCTGCTGCGGCGATCAGAGTCTTTGTATACTGAGTAGATTTATTTTTCACTTGTAGGTCTCCAATCATGTCTCTCCCCGTTTAGGTACTGTAGTTCTAGCGCGTGTCGAAGGCAACCGCAACCGATCTTTTTTCATGTCGCGGCGTCAAGGGGAGACGTGTTTATAACGACATATGCGGGCGGAAACGCGCGCGTGGGAACGGCCTAAATACAATATATGCGGGTATCATGCAAGGGGATTGTTGGGACTGTCCAGTAGACTTGCGCCCGCGAACAACTCGTAGCGGTAGGCAGAAAAGCTTCTGCGCCTCGCGATCCAAGTGCGGTCTGGCCAGCAATTTTCTGCGCTCAGCTTTCAAGGATGCTTGACGCCATTCTTGCGTTCAATCAAGAATGCTCATTCTCGCCGTCTGGGCAGTGCGGCGAACGCCGACGCGGAGCGACCTCGTGGTCATCCGCTCGGTACCGCGTGCAGTTTAGGGCTTTCATCCCCGGAAGCCGAAGACCGCACTCGGCATGGGGCACCCTCGCAAGGGTGCCCTTTTTTTGAGCGCGCGGTTGAATGCGAGGTCCCAGCCCCCTCAAAAACCGGAGCGCTTCGGGTCATCAAAGATGAATTCTTTTGACGCGCCCTTCGTGTCGTTGTCGGTGGATGCTGCAGCGGAGCGGGGTGTATAGCTTCATCGACATCTGGACAAAAGGCTAGCGCGAAAATGAGAGGCTTCGATCTGCTGCTACCACGCCCTGCAGGAGCCGGAGCTCATTAGCGAACGCGAACATCGATGATTTACGGCTGAACAGAAAATAGAGATCTTGCGCGAAGCAGATCAACCTGGAGTGACGATCAGTGAGGTATGCCGGCGTGATGGATTGGCGCCTTCGGTGTTGCATCACCGCTTTCGCCTGGGCCGGCACTCGGGTTAGATTTTCGAGCCTCCAATCTTTTTTCAACTCCCGGTTCTCCGCCGTAATCTCCGCGATCATAGCGCGCATCCGTTCGATCTCGGACTTGTGGCTGCGGGTTGTTGCTTTAGGACACGAAGCTACGCTCTTCGAAGTACTTGAACAATATGATCGAGCAAGATCA
>JBDTMS010000954.1:0-2013 GCA_039934195.1 Betaproteobacteria bacterium | reverse complement strand
GCGTTGACGCGCGATTCGCCGACGGCAACCGAAGCGGCGATGAAGTATTTCGTGCTCGGCGCATTGGCGTCCGGCATGCTGCTCTACGGACTGTCGATGGTGTACGGCGCGACCGGCAGCCTGCAAATTGCCGAGGTCGCCGCCAAGATCACCACGCACCAGGCGAACGGGACCTTGATCGTGTTCGGCCTGGTGTTCGTGGTGTCCGGGCTCGGATTCAAGCTCGGCGCCGTGCCATTTCATATGTGGGTGCCCGACGTCTATCAGGGTGCGCCCACCGCGATAACTTTGCTCATCGGCAGCGCACCCGAGCTCGCCGCGTTCGCGTTCGTTGTTCGTATTCTCGTGCAGGCGCTCGGAGATCAAACGCTGGCGATCGAGTGGCAGCAGATGTTGATTCTGCTCAGCGTGCTATCGATGGCGATCGGCAACGTGACCGCCATCGCGCAATCGAATATCAAACGCATGCTCGCCTATTCGACCATCTCGCACATGGGATTCATGCTGCTGGGGTTCATCGGCGGCAACGTCGGCGGCTACGGCGCGGCAATGTTCTACATCGTGACTTACGTTCTCACCGTGAGCGGCGCATTTGCAATGATCATGCTGCTCTCGCGCGAAGGCTTCGAGGCCGAGACCCTGGACGACTTCAAGGGGCTGAACCGGCGCAATCCCTGGTACGCCTTCATCATGCTGCTCATCATGTTTTCGCTCGCTGGTATTCCGCCGCTGGTCGGGTTCTACGCGAAGTTGTCTGTGTTTCAGTCGATCATGCAGGCGGGTATGACGTGGTTCGCCATCGTCGCGGTCCTGTTCTCGCTGATCGGCGCGTTCTACTACCTGCGCGTGGTGAAGATGATGTACTTCGACGAGCCGCTGGAAGACTCCGCGCTGATCTCGACGCCGGACGTGCGCGCGCTCATCAGCATCAACGGACTCGCGGTTCTGGTGCTCGGTATCTTGCCGGGCGCACTGATGAGTTTGTGCCAACGCGCAATTCAGGCGTCGCTGTAGCCCCATGTCGAGCGATTTCAGCGAAAGGCCGCTTTCTTCGCGCATCGGTTTCCAGGGCCAGCTGCTCACCCTGAAGGAAGACCAGGTTCTCCTGTCGAACGGGAGTACCGGGGTGCGCGAGTATGTGCTCCACCCCGGCGCGGCGATGATCATTCCATTGTTCGACGACGACACCGTGTTGCTCGAGCGCCAGTTTCGCTATCCGGTCGGTTTGCACTTTCTCGAGCTGCCCGCCGGCAAGATCGATCCGGGCGAGACACCGCTCGTTACTGCGCAGCGCGAGCTGCTGGAAGAGACGGGTTACAGCGCGGCGCAGTGGCGGCATCTGACGACGATTCATCCATGTATCGGCTATTCCAACGAGCGCATCGAGATGTTCCTGGCGCGCGGCCTGCAACAGCAAGCTCATGCCGCCGAGGAGGACGAGTTGCTCGAATGCCTGCAAATGGGGTTCGGGGACGCACTGCAGATGGTTCGATCGGGCGAGATCACCGACGGCAAGACGATCCTCGGCCTGCTCTGGGCGGATAAGCTGCGCAACGGGGAATGGACGTGACGAGGACGAAGAGCCGAGCGTCGTTGTGATTCGTCGGCGGGAAATTTGGTGGCACGCGCGTTGTCGCGAGCGCCACCTCGAATGCGAACGATGAAGAGCGGACTAGCGCAATCCCGACATAAGCGCAACGCTCTGCCCGCCGCTGCCGCCGATCGTTCCGCGCTCGCGTAGCGTATCGCGCAACGGCGCGGGGCGTTGGAACAGATAGCCCTGTCCGTATTCGGCACCGATATCCATCAAAATCTTCATGGTGTCGCGCTCCTCGACCCATTCGGCAATCACCTGCTTGTTGAGATCGTGCGCGACGCTACAAAGTGCCTTTACGAATACGCGATTGCTATCGTCATTGGTCAGCTCGCGGATAAAGCCGCCATCGACCTTCAGATAATCGACGTCGAAGCGCTTCAGATAGTAGAACGAGCTGAAGCCGGCGCCGAAATCGT